>JALVDE010000059.1 GCA_027009375.1 Gammaproteobacteria bacterium | reverse complement strand
TACTAACTACGAACAGACCGTCAACATTGCAGAAAAGTTCAGAACCAAAGTTGAAAGCAATTCTTTTTCTAATTTGAATATTACTATCAGTATCGGCGCCTTAACGGTAAAAGTGACAAAAAATACGGATATCGGCCAGCTCATTGATAAAGCGGATGAAGCCCTTTATCAGGCAAAAGAATCCGGTCGAAATAAGGTCTGTTCGGTGAATTTGTTATAATCAATCCTCATGGCTTTAGCATGCACGTACTTCTGGTTCCCAGGCGGGAGCGTGAGAACCAGAAAAAGAGACTATACTCCACACTCAGCAATAATTTCCTGCAAAGATTTCAGTGGGTCACTGCTTGCAGTAATGGGTCGTCCTATTACCAGATAATCAGAGCCTGCCTGCAGGGCTTTCGCTGGTGTCATTATGCGCTGCTGATCACCAGTATCCGAACCGGCCGGTCTGATGCCCGGAGTCACCAGGCAGAAATCCTCGGCCACCTGCTGTTTTAATAAAGCAGCTTCAAGAGGCGAACATACTACACCATCCAGCCCGGAGTCTTTAGCCAGTTTTGCCAGGCGTAAGACCTGCTGCTGTGGTTCAATATCGAGGCCAATTTCTGCAATATCTTCTCTGGATAAGCTGGTCAGAACCGTTACGCCGATAAGCAGTGGTTGATGGGATGAGCCTGCTATGGCTTCACGGGCTGCCTGCATCATCTTCCGTCCCCCGGAAGCATGAACATTAACCATCCACACCCCCAGATCAGCTGCAGCCTGACAGGCCGCAGCAACAGTATTAGGAATATCATGAAACTTTAAATCGAGGAAAATATCAAAACCTTTATCAATGAGTTCTTTTACCAGATCCGGACCGCAGCGCACAAACAGCTCTTTACCGACTTTTAAACGACATAAGTCAGGCTGCAACTGATTAACCAGGTTCAAAGTGGAAGTTTTGTCTTTAAAGTCCAGTGCAATGACAATCGGTGATATTTTATTCATAATAAGTTTACTCCCCTTCAATACCCTGAATGGGTTTAACCGAGCTCCAGGATTTGCAGCCGGGACAGTTCCAGTACATGGTTTTAGATTTAAAACCGCATTGATCACATTGATAAACCGGTTTATCTTTTAACAGATTATCCGTTATTTCTTTTAAAATAAGCAGGTTATCGTGTGCTGTGCCTTTAGTAAAATCCAGGCTAATTTCAATTAAATAACTTAATCCGCGAATCGAGGGTTTTTTACGCAAAGTTTCAACCACAAACAGGGCAGCTGCTTTATCACCAGACTCCTGACGGATAAGTTCTGAGTACAGTATAATTGAGGTGATCCCACCGTAAGTTTTTAGTGAATGCTCCAGAAAGGATTTTATTTCCTTGCCCTTCTTCATTTCCTTATAACATTCAACCAGCGGTTCCAGCACCTCTGAAAGCAGCATGGGATCCTGCTGCTCTACTCTTCGATAAGCCCGGGTTGCTGCCTTGCAGTTACCCATCCGGTGATTCAGCTGACCTTCAAGAATACTGGCCCTGACCGACTGTTTATCTGTCCCAAGGGCTTTTTTAACAAGTAATAAGGCATCTTTATAATTACCGGATTTCTGACTGATTAAAGCCAGCTCACAATAAAAATGGGCCACCTGCCTGGAGTAGGAAATATTGCTTGCCGCTTCCAGTTTTTTGGCGATATGAATGGCCTGTTCCCAGTCGTGTTCCTGCTGGTAAATGGATAATAAATATTTTAGTGCAGCGGGTACATGAGAATCTTTTTTCAGTAGCTCCTGAAACAGACTTTCAGCACGATCCAGTAAACCGGCATGCATAAAATCCCGCGCCAGTTCAAACAGGGCATCATTACGTTTATTCAGACTCAGAGAAGGCTTGGCAATGACATTCTGGTGGATTTTAATGGCCTGTTCAACTTCACCCCGCTGACGATAGAGGTTACCCAGTGCGATATGGGTATCAACGGTTTCTTCACCAACATCCAGCATACCGACAAATACATCAATTGCTTTATCAGTCTGTTCATTTAACAGGTAGTTCAAACCTTTAAAATAATCAGAAGTCAGTGAATAGGATGTGGGAGTAGAATGTTTGTCGGATTTACGCCGACCTAGAAAGATGCCTAACAGAAAAGCCAGGATAACAAAGGGAAGAACAACAATTAAAGGTGAATTGTCGATCATATAACGGGCAGGCCTTTATTGGGCATAGTTAAGCATTCGAATGAATTTTTGGGCATAGTGACTGATCAATGCTGCTTGTCAGTCGCTTCGATTAGAGTCACAGAATTTTCTTCAGCCTTCTTTATCTGCCGCTGTGCCCGACGCAACTGATGTCTGAGGCTTAAAATAACCAGGCTGTTAATGACTGTCGCCAGCAAAGCGCCAACCATAATGGCACCGACCAGTATTATGGACAGGGGCTGGGTTATACTGCCGAAATAATAATTAAAAACCACTTCATCAGCATTAACTATGGCGATTGCAACGCCAAGAGCCATGAATATAAGTAGAAATAGAATGCTGAAAAGTCGCTTCATTATCCGGCCAGTGATTTAAATTAGCTAACCCAGGCTCTGTTAAAGAGCCCTGTTAAAAATAGTTAGAAAAATAGTTTTAAAAATATTTAAAGCATTTCTTTTGAACGTGTGCGATTCACCCGCTCTCTTAATTCTTTGCCCGGTTTAAAGTGCGGGACATATTTGGAGGCCAAAGTAACAGCGTCTCCGGTCTTTGGATTTCGACCCGTTCTTGGTGGCCGAAAATGTAAGGAAAAACTACCAAAACCTCTAATTTCAATACGTTCCCCGGAAGCCAGGGTTGAGGCCATATGATCCAGCATTGTCTTGACAGCCAGTTCGACATCTTTATATGCCAGTTGGGACTGTTTTTGAGCAAGTGCTTCAATCAACTCAGATTTTGTCATTGTATTAATTATCCTTTGGTCGATTGCAGTATTTAGTGCAGTATTAGTGCAGTAAAAAACAATTTGGGCAGTCAGATCAGAACAGATACTCCCCCGTTCTGATATAACTGCCCGATACTGCTTTTATTTCTTGCTTAACTGATCCTTCAGCAGATCACCCAGAGAAGTGGTTGCTGAACCACCGTCTGTGTATTCCTGCATAACTTCAGCTTCTTCAGCAACATCTTTCGCTTTAATAGACAGGTTAATAACCCGGCTCTTACGATCAACACCGATGAACTTGGCTTCAACTTCGTCACCCACTTTAAGTACAGTGGAAGCGTCTTCAACACGCTCACGAGACAGTTCAGACACTCTCAGGTAGGCATCAACACCTTCCGCCAGTTCAATAACGGCACCACGGGCATCCACTTCCTTAACCGTTCCCTTAACAATGGATCCTTTAGGATTAGCCGCCACATAAGTTGAGAATGGATCCTGATCCATCTGCTTGACACCCAGAGAGATACGCTCACGTTCAGGGTCAACAGCTAGAACCACAGCTTCCAGTTCATCACCTTTCTTGAAGTTAGTGATTTCATCTTCGCCGGTGCTGTTCCAGGAAATATCAGACAGGTGGATAAGACCGTCAATACCGCCTTCCAGACCGATAAAGATACCAAAGTCGGTAATAGACTTGATGTTACCCTTAACCTTGTCACCCTTGTTATGAGTGGCAGAGAAGACTTCCCATGGATTCTGAGAGCACTGCTTCATACCCAGTGAAATACGGCGACGCTCTGGATCGATATCCAGCACCATCACTTCAACTTCATCACCTACATTACAAACTTTGGATGGGTGTATGTTCTTGTTAGTCCAGTCCATTTCAGAAACGTGTACCAGACCTTCAACGCCTTCTTCGATTTCAACAAAGCAACCGTAGTCAGCCAGGTTGGTCACCTTACCCTTCAGGCGAGTGCCTTCAGCATAACGTTCCTTAATAGCCAGCCATGGATCATCGCCAGTCTGCTTAAGACCCAGGGAAACACGAGAGCGTTCACGGTCAAACTTAAGGACTTTAACATCGATTTCATCACCGATGGACACGATTTCACTAGGATGCTTAACACGCTTCCAGGCCATATCGGTAATGTGCAGCAGACCATCTACACCACCCAGATCAATAAAGGCACCATAGTCAGTCAGGTTCTTAACGATACCCTTGACAGTTTGACCTTCTTCCAGGTTTTCCAGCAGTTGTTCACGTTCTGCAGAGTTCTCAATTTCAACCACTGCACGACGGGATACCACAACATTGTTACGTTTCTGATCCAGCTTGATAACTTTAAATTCAAGCTCTTTACCTTCCAGGTAAGTGGAGTCACGAACCGGACGAACATCAACTAATGAGCCAGGCAGGAAGGCACGAATATCACCGAGTTCAACAGTGAAGCCACCCTTAACCTTATCAATAATAGTACCTGTTACCGTTTCATCAGCATCAAACGACTTGTCTAAACGAATCCATGCCGCAGCACGCTTCGCTTTCTCACGTGACAGACGTGTTGAGCCGTAGCCATCTTCAATGGTATCAAGGGCGACTTCAACCTTGTCACCGACCTTAATTTCACCATCGTTGGCAAATTGTTCCAGAGGAATTTCACCTTCTGATTTAAGGCCTGCATTAACAATAACATAATCGTTATCAATAGCGACAACCTCACCGGTAACTAAAGAACCGGGTTTCATTTCTGTCTTTTTCAGACTTTCTTCAAATAGTTCAGCAAAACTTTCTTCGCTCATTAGAGATGTTCCTGATCAATAAATTGATCATTTTGTTGTGGTAAAAACCCACCGAATACCACCATGGTACAGGCTTGTGTTTTTACGGTAGTTTAAAATTTTATTTAAACGGTTTACCGACCTGTATACCGTTTAAACGCCGTTATAACTAAAAAAGATCCTCACAGCCAGTTAGCTATTAATGAGAATCTTTATTGGTTATCCTGTATAAGCGCATGACTTCCTGAAACACCTCATCAATAGAGAGATCAGATGTATCAATAATATGCGCATCCTCCGCCGGTTTAAGGGGTGAGGCCGAACGATTCATATCCCGTTCATCCCGCTCCTGTATTTCCTTGCGAAGACTTTCAATATTAACATTATTTCCTTTTTCAATCAACTGCTTATAGCGTCTTTTTGCCCTTTCATC
>JALVDE010000058.1 GCA_027009375.1 Gammaproteobacteria bacterium | reverse complement strand
ATCAGCGTTGGTCTTGCGGCACTGATTGTTTCCAGTGTAGTCATGAGCTTTATTAACCGGGTTAAAAGTAAAAGTGTGGGTTCAGCCTTAAAGAAAATCCCTTTGTCTTTTTACGGTATGAATCTGGCTCATATTGGTGTGGCCGTGTTTATTGTGGGGGTAACCTTTACCGAGTCTATGAGCCTGCAGAAAGATCTGCGTATGGAGCAGGGTGATACCATTAGTCTGGGTGGTTATGCTTTTACTTTTGAAGGAGCAGGCAGTCACCAGGGACCTAACTATATTGCCTATGAAGGTACTGTCAGTATTATTGATCCTGAAGGTGAATCTATTGGTGTTCTGACACCACAGAAACGGGTTTATCAGGTGCGCGGAATGCCTATGACTGAAGCCGGTATTGACGCCGGACTGTTCAGAGATCTTTTTGTAGCCCTGGCAGAACAACTTGACAATGGTGCCTGGAGTTTAAGAATTTACTACAAGCCCTTTATTCGCTGGATCTGGCTGGGCTGTATTTTAATGGCGTTAGGTGGTTTTATTGCTGTTATGGATAAACGTTATCGTCTGAGGGTTGCAAAATGAAAAAGCAGTTTATGACACCTCTGATTATTTTTGGCCTGCTGGTGGTGCTGCTGGTGGTTGGTCTTATAAAAGCTAAATATGTACGCGATGTACCGTCGCCTTTAATTGGTAAACCCACGCCGGTATTTAATATGCCAGTGGTTGAAGATCTGCAGAAGAGCTTTAATAGTGAAGAATTAAAAGGTCAGGTATCACTGGTTAATATCTGGGCATCCTGGTGTGTTTCCTGTCGGGCAGAGCATCAGGTGTTAAACTACGCTGCTCAGAAAAAAGGCCTGAAAATTTACGGTATCAACTACAAGGATGAACTGTTGGATGCCCGTCAATGGCTGGCTTCCCGTGGTAATCCCTATGTGAAAAGCGCCTTTGATAAAGATGGTCTGCTGGGTATTGACTGGGGTGTATACGGGGTACCGGAAACTTTTATCATTGATCAGCAGGGACGTATTCGTTACAAGTTCACTGGTCCCGTATCAGTAAATGATTTAGAAAAAATTATTATTCCCTGTGTTGACAGTCTTAAAGCAGGAAAGGAAGTCCATTGTGAAAAACCATAAACACTTTTTGCTGTTGCTGCTTTTCTGTCTGTTGCCGGTTCTGGCCATAGCAGGTCCTAAGGGTGCACCTAAACCCCCCATTGTATTTGAAGATCCGCAGGTAGAACAGGACTACCAGGAACTGGCAGAAGAGCTTCGCTGTCTGGTGTGCCAGAACCAGAACCTGATTGACTCCAATGCTGATCTGGCTGATGACCTGCGTCGGGAAGTGGCCAAAATGCTTAAGCAGGGTAAGAATAAGGAACAGGTAACAGAGTTTATGGTGAACCGCTACGGTGATTTTGTACTGTACAATCCACCGGTAAAATCCACCACCTGGTTATTGTGGGGCGGCCCCTTTGTACTGATGTTTGTGGGGGTCTTTGTATTACTGAAAAAAATCAGAGCCAATAAACAGGAAAGTCAGACAGACAGTGCTGATTTATCCGATGAAGAAAAACAGAAACTGCAGGATATATTAAAAAATCAGTGAGCTTTAATCACGGTCAAATATGCTCAGTAGTTACAATTAAATATTAATTTAAGGTAAAAACAACTATGTGGATTTTATGGACGGTTTGCGCAGTACTGCTGGTGATTGCTGTGGTGATCCTGAGCAGACCTCTGTTTCGAAAATATTCAGAAGCCGAACTGGCTCAGAAGCAGGAACTGGCTAATCGACGTAAAAAGCTCAATATTGAACTGTATGAGCAGAAAAAAGCCCAGATTGAGCAGGATTTTGCTAATGGTCTGCTGGATGAAGAGGCTCGAATTGAAGCTCAGAACGAGGTGGAGCACAGTCTTCTGCATGATGCCTCGGTGGCTCATGATACTGAGCTGGTGCAGATTGACAATGGCACGGCCAGAAAGCTGGCCCTGACTTTTCTGGTTTTTATTCCGATTTTTTCCATTGTAACCTACGCATTTATCAAGCCTGATAACCTGGAAGCGATAGTGATGAACCAGGCTCCTGCCAGTATGCCCGGCGGCCAGAAAAAAGTTCCGGATATTGGGGCTATGGTGGCTTCTCTGGAAAATAAAATGAAGGAGAATCCGGATAATATTCAGGGCTGGACCATGCTGGGCCGTTCCTATGTGGTCATGAAACGCTATCCTGAAGCCGTTAACGCCTATCAGAAAGCCCTGGATCTGACCATTAAAAAAGATAAGATTGAAGGTCTTTCTGATTTAAAAATTGACCTGGTAGAAGTGTTATTACAGGTCGGTGGTGAGCCAAATTATGATCAGGCTCGAACCTTACTGGCGGAACTGCTTGACAGCGATCCGGATAATGCGGATGCGCTCTGGTTTATGGGCTTTCTGGATTATCAGCAGGGTAATAAAGAGCAGACCATTCAACGCTGGAAACGTTTACTTGCTATGTTGCCGGCAGAGGGTGAACAGGCCCAGATAGTCAGAAGCTATATGACCCAGGTGGTTAAAGAACTACCCGAGGATAGTCAGTTAAAGGCAGAAGCAGAACAGTTACTGGCACAGACAGATCAGTCTCAGCCACAGTCACCTCCGCAGCAACAAAAGCAGCCCAAGGCGCCCAAAGGTCCGGCACCGGGGCAGCAGATGACCGGTTCCAAAGATGAACAGGCTTTTATTGCTTCCATGGTGGCTCGAGTTGAAGCTCGTGTTAAGGCTAATCCTCAGGATCTTAAAGGCTGGACTACCCTGGGTAAATCCTATGGTGTGCTTGGTCGTTACCAGGATTCAGCTGTTGCCTACGGCAAAGCCGTGGCCATTGACAGCCGTGATGTTAATTTAATGATTAACTATGCCAATGCGGTTATCAAGGCAGATGATCCGCAGCTATATACCCAGGCTCGTGATTTCTTTAAGCAGATGCTGGATCAAAATCCTGATAATGTGGATGCTCTGTTCCTGTCCGGTCTGATGGCTCGTGCGGCGGGAGATAAAATGGCCGCTAAACAGTACTGGCAGAAACTACTGCCCTTATTACCGGTAGACAGTCCTGCTGCTCAGAATGTAGAAAACTATCTGCAGGAACTGTAAATAGCTAATATCCTGAGTTTTATCTACTTTTGTTCCCATGCTCCCGCATGGGAACGTATACTATTTCCCTCAATTCCTTAGCAATTCTCTAAATTATTAATTACTTATAAACTGTAAGGTCTCTTGATTTAGGTCAAGGTTCTTATGACCTGATAGAGTTAACTTATTCTTGACGTTTAAATCAGGGAATACAGTATTCTTCGATGGCTGAAATAACTCGTATGCAGTTTCTTCGTGGCGATCTAAAAGGAGATAAAATACCTTTTCGTCCACCATGGGCCATTCCTGAACAGTATTTTGTCGATTTTTGCACACGTTGTGACCAATGCATAGAAGCCTGCTTTGATGAACTCATTATCAGGGGACGGGGCGGTTATCCGCAAATGGATTTTAATCGGGGCGGTTGTGACTTCTGTGAAGACTGTCTAAATGTGTGTGATGCTGGAGCACTCAAAAAATTACCGCTTAGTGGTGATTTGCCAGCCAATAATAACAACTCTAATAACAGAGAGGCGCTTTCTGAATCCGCCGATGAGGCCCGCTCAGAATCCTTCCTCCCTCCCTGGCATATAAAAGCCAGTATTGACCTGAACAACTGTCTTTCAATGAATGCAACGATTTGCCGTTCGTGCGGTGAGTCCTGTGATGATGAGGCGATCAAATTTAATCTTAAACTCGGCGGTATCGCCGAACCTGTACTGAATACAGAAACCTGCACCGGCTGTGGTGCCTGTTTATCTGTCTGTCCGGTTCAGGCTGTAAAACTAAATAATGTATCAATAAATAAAGCCGTTGCATGAGCCTGATCAATGCCAGGCTAACGTTTTTGATCTATTATCAGTTTTGAGTATTTTAACAAGTCTGGTTTATTCAGGAAGTTAGGTAATATGAATATATGTAGTGTAATTGTAAGTGTAAAGCCCGAAAATGCTCCTAAAATCAGCGATCTGCTTAATGAAATGGCTGGTGTTGATGTGTTTGGCGGAGTACCGGAAGGCAAGCTTATCGTCACATTGGAAGATGAAGGCGAAAAAGCACTGGCTGACAAGATGGCAGCCCTGAATGACATCAAAGGTGTTATTGATGTTGCAATGATTTATCATCAAGAAGAAGACGACACAGCGATGGAAGAGGAGATCGTATAGTGAGTATAACAAGGCGTGATTTTATAAAAAGTAACGCAGCCGTTGCAGCCGCATCGGTAGCAGGTGTTACCTTACCCGTTAGTGTTACCAAAGCAGCCGAAGCGGCTGATGATGGTATTCGCTGGGATAAGGCCGCCTGTCGTTTTTGCGGTACAGGCTGTAGTGTTCTGGTGGGTACTAAGGATGGCCATATGGTGGCAAACCAGGGTGATCCGGATGCACCGGTAAACAAGGGACTTAACTGTATTAAAGGTTACTTCCTGACCAAGATTATGTACGGTAAAGACCGTCTGACTAAGCCGTTGTTGCGTAAGAAGAACGGCAAGTTTGACAAAAACGGTGACTTTACTGAAGTATCCTGGGATGAAGCCTTTGATGTTATGGCTGAAAAGTGGAAGGCTACTCTAAAAGAGAAGGGACCGACTGCTGTGGGTATGTTTGGCTCTGGTCAGTGGACACTCTGGGAAGGCTATGCGGCATCCAAGATGATTAAAGCGGGTTTCCGTTCCAATAATCTGGATCCTAATGCACGCCACTGTATGGCTTCTGCTGTGGGCGCATTTATGCGCGGTTTCGGTATTGATGAACCTATGGGTTGCTATGATGACCTGGAACATGCTGATGCCTTCGTGCTCTGGGGTTCCAATATGGCAGAAATGCACCCGATTCTGTGGTCGCGTATTACCGATACCCGTCTGACTAAGAAAGGCTGTCAGGTACATGTACTTTCTACCTTCAAACACCGTTCTTTTGAACTGGCTGATAACGGCATGGTGTTCAAGCCACAGACTGACCTTGCGATCCTAAACTATATCGCCAATTATATTATTGAAAACAAGGCTTATGATGAAGCCTTTATCAAGGAACATGTGGCTTTCCATAAAGTAACTGAAGATATTGGTTATGGACTTCGTCCAACTGATCCTCGTGAGCAGAAAGCCAAAAACTCTGGTGTTGGCAAACACCCTGCGATTACTTTTGAAGAATACGCTGAATCAGTTAAGCCGTATACTCTGGAAAAAGCCAGCAAAATGTCCGGTGTTCCAAAGGACAAGTTGTTAAAACTGGCCAAGCTGTATGCCGATCCAGACAAGAAGATCACTTCTTTATGGACCATGGGCTTTAACCAGCATACCCGTGGTGTCTGGGTTAATGGTCTGTGCTACAACGTACATCTGCTAACCGGCAAGATTTCCAAGCCCGGTAGTGGTCCATTCTCTCTGACTGGTCAGCCCTCTGCCTGTGGAACAGCGCGAGAAGTGGGTACATTCTCTCATCGTCTGCCTGCGGATCTGGTGGTCAAGAAGAAAGCCCACCGCGACATTGCAGAGAAAATCTGGAAATTACCTGAAGGTACCATCAATCCCAAGCCCGGTTACCATGCGGTACTGCAGAATCGTATGCTGAAAGACGGTAAGCTTAATGCCTACTGGGTGCAGTGTACCAATAATGGTCAGGCCGCCGCGAACTTTAATAATGAAACCTGGCCGGGTTATCGTAATCCCAAAAACTTTATTACTGTATCTGACCCTTACCCAACGGTTACAGCCATGATGGCGGATCTGATCCTGCCAACGGCTATGTGGGTTGAAAAAGAAGGGGCTTATGGTAATGCTGAACGTCGTACTCAGTTCTGGCGTCAACAGGTGGAAGCACCTGGAGAAGCCAGATCTGACTTATGGCAGGTTATGGAATTTACCAAGCGCTTTAAGATGTCTGAAGTCTGGCCGGAAGAACTGCTGGCCAAGATGCCTGAATACAAAGACAAGACCATGTACGAAGTACTGTATGAAAATGGTCAGGTCAATCAGTATCCCAAGCAGGAAGTAACTGACGGTAGTGGTAATGTCTATAAAAACCATGAAATGGAGCATTTTGGATATTATGTCCAGAAAGGTCTGTTTGAAGAGTATGCCTCCTTTGGCCGCGGTCATGCTCATGACCTGGCACCATTTGATATGTACCATAAAGCACGCGGTTTACGCTGGCCTGTTGTGGACGGAAAGGAAACCTTATGGCGTTTCCGCGAAGGCTATGACCCTTATGTAGCCAAGTGGAATCCGGACGGTAAGAAAGGTGATGTATTCTTCTATGGTAATAAGAAGAAAAACGGTGGTAAGGCTAAAATCATTACCGCACCTTATGAGCCACCAGCAGAGAGTCCAGATAAGGAATTTGACCTGTGGCTGGCCACTGGTCGTGTGCTGGAACACTGGCACTCCGGTTCCATGACTCGTCGGGTACCTGAACTTTATCGTGCGGTACCGGAAGCGGTCATATATATGAACAAAAAGGATGCCAAGAAACGCAAGCTGCGTAATGGTGCCAAGGCCAAGCTAATGACCCGTCGCGGTGAGATTTATGCCCGTATTGAAACCAAAGGCCGGAACAAGCCACCCGAAGGACTGGTTTTCGTCCCCTGGTTTGATGCAGGCCGTCTGATCAACAAGGCGACACTGGATGCAACGGATCCGCTTTCTAAAGAAACCGATTACAAGAAATGTGCCTGTAAGGTTATGAAAGCTTAACTTATGCAACCATTAGCTTAAATTAAAACGTAAATAATCTGTAACAGGAGAATTAAATACACAACTATTGCATCATTGGTGCATCACCGGCTCAGTTTAAATTAAAATGCTAAACTGAGCCGAACTTTAAAACATAACCAGGTTTAAACAGTTAAAGAGGCGTTTTTACATGTCTGATAAGCAAAAGCGGGGGCTTTCTGTGTCATCAGAGGGGGAAAAGGCAGAACATAAGGCGGTGCTGAGTCGACGCAAGTTTATGGGCGATACCCTGAAAACAGCGTGCGGTACGGCATTACTGGGGCTGGGAATGGGAACGTATTCCCGCCAGGCTTCGTCCTTTCCTGCCTGGACTATCCGCCCGCCGGGTGCATTGCCTGAGGATGAATTCCTGGGCGCCTGTATCCGCTGCGGACTCTGTGTCAGGGACTGTCCCTACGATATGCTTAGACTGGCAGAGCTGGGGGAACAGGTTGCACTGGGTACTCCCTACTTTGTTGCCAGGGAAAAACCCTGCGAGATGTGTGAAGATATTCCCTGTGCAGCGGCCTGTCCGACCAATGCCCTGAGCCATGAATTGAAAAAGATTGAAGATGCCCGAATGGGGCTGGCAGTCTTAATCGATCAGGAAGAGTGCATTGCGTTTCAGGGCCTGCGCTGTGAGGTGTGTTTTAATGTTTGTCCGGTACAGGGCGAAGCAATAACCATAGAAATGCATCATAACCGTCGTTCAGGTAAACATGCGATGTTTATACCGGTGGTTCATTCAGACGCCTGCACGGGCTGCGGCAAGTGCGAAAAGGCCTGTATTCTGGAAGAAGCAGCCATTAAAGTGTTACCCATACATCTGGCCAAAGGCCTGTTGGGTACACATTATCGACTGGGCTGGGAACAGAAGGATAAGGCTGGAAAGAGTCTGGTTAAACCGGATATTGAGCATCAGTATAACTTACCTGAAGGTGTGCGTTACGACTATAACCAGGGCGGGCTGGAAGTGCCGCCTGAAGCAAAGCTGGAACATGACACACCGTTTTCTTCTAATCCTCTGGACAGTTTGAAAAAACTGCAGAACCAGGAGAATAAATGATGGTTAAGTCCTCTGAACGGCATCAGGTGCCTGGTCAGCAGGCGGTTGAGAAAAAAGGCTGGATAGGTGCCCATAAGTGGCTCATTCTGAGAAGAATGGTGCAACTGGGCATACTGGCTTTATTTCTTGCAGGACCCCTGCTGGGTGTCTGGATAGTTAAAGGCAATATGGCATCAAGTCTGACGCTGGAAGTTCTGCCGCTGTCTGACCCCTATGTGATGTTGCAGGGACTGATGGCGGGACACTTTCCGACCACAGAAGGACTGATTGGTGTTGCTATCGTGCTGGTGTTTTATGCACTGGTGGGTGGACGGGTTTATTGTTCCTGGGTTTGTCCGGTTAATATAGTGACTGATGCGGCAGCCTGGGTACGTAGGAAACTGGGTATCAAGGTATCAAGCCAGTTTTCCCGCAGCAGTCGTTACTGGCTGCTCGGACTGACCCTGGTACTGCCGCTTATAACCGGTGCCATTGTATGGGAACTGTTTAATCCTGTATCGTTAATGTTTCGTGGCATTATCTTTGGTATGGGATGGGCCTGGATGGTGATCCTGGCAATCTTTGTGTTTGATATTTTTGTCAGTCAGAGAGGTTGGTGTGGTCATCTCTGTCCGGTAGGGGCTTTTTACAGTCTGCTGGGACAGAAAAGTCTGGTCAGGGTTAGCGCTTATAATCGTGAACAGTGTGACGACTGTAATGATTGTTTTGTTGTCTGTCCTGAACCTAAGGTTATCAGACCGGCATTAAAAGGTGCAGACAGGGGCATCGGCCCGCTCATTGATGAGGGCAACTGTACTAACTGCGGACGTTGTATTGATGTATGTGATGAGGATGTATTTAAATTTTCCAGTCGTTTTAAAGGCTAGCAATAAATATGCAAATAAAATGCAAATTTTTAAAAATTCCAGATCTTAATGGAGAAACAAAATGCTTAACACTAAAAAAATAATGACTTCTAACACTAAGAGTCTTGGCAGAAAAGTAATAACTTTAATGCTGTTAGCGCTCGTGGCGATGATGTTCTCATTACCGGCAATGTCTGTAGAATCTCTGCGGGGAGATAAACCTCTGGACGCCAAATCAGTCAAGGTGGGTAAATATAAAGTTAAATCAGAAGAGGGTGGTTATGAGCGGAACTTCAAAAAGCAGCCACCGTTAATTCCTCATAAAGTTGACAAATACCGCATTACCCTGAAAAACAACGGTTGTCTGAAATGTCACAGTGAAAAGGCCTATAAAAAGGAAAAAGCACCTAAGGTGGGAGACAGTCATTATATTACCCGTGATGGTAAAACTTTAAAGCATGTCTCCAGACGCCGTTATTTCTGTAACCAGTGTCATGTACCTCAAGTCAACAGTGATCCAATCGTTGAAAATACTTATGAAGGTGTAGATTAAAATATACCCATATATCTTGTATGTGTATATTCTAATAATCTGATTGGTAGTGTATAATCTGCCAATCAGATATGACTGACTTTTATAAAATTATCTATAAAATATAGGGATTAGGACAATGGGTTTATTTTCTAAAGAAGGTACATTCAAAATACTTTTTTTTGGTTTTGTACTGGGTATTATCTTCTGGGGTGGTTTTAATACAGCCCTTGAAGCAACCAATAAGGAAGCATTTTGTATTTCATGTCATGAAATGAAAAACAATGTTTATGAAGAATATACTTCAACCATACATTATTCCAACCGTACCGGTGTTAGAGCAACCTGTCCTGATTGCCATGTACCTAAGGAATGGGTGCATAAAATTATCCGTAAAATTCAGGCTTCTAATGAGGTTTATCACAAGATCTTAGGTACTATTGATACTCGTGAAAAATTTGAATCTAAACGCCTGGAACTGGCCAAACATGAATGGGCCCGTATGCTGGGTACCGATTCACGGGAATGCCGTAACTGTCATGACTTCGAGTCCATGGACTTTGACAAGCAGGAATCCCGCAGCGCTAATCGTCATGAAGAAGCCACTGAATACGGCTGGACCTGTATCCAGTGCCACAAGGGGATTGCTCATGAATTACCTGAAGGCTATGACCCTGCAGATGATACTCCAGAAGCACCCGAAGAATCTGATGACTAATACGTCAGGTATCTGTTGATAAAAAAGCCCGCATACATTGCGGGCTTTTTTGTTTTAGTACCTTAAGCTATATCATCCAGCGATATGCCTAAAGCCCTGGCAACACCTTCGCCATAAGCAGGATCGGCCTGCAGACAATGACGGATATGCCGCTTCTTGATTTCAATATGGCTGTCTGCCATGGAGCGTGCAGTGTTTTCAAATAAAACCTGCTGCTGACTGCTGTCCATCAGGCGAAACAGTTCACCGGGTTGAGAAAAGTAATCCGTATCATCCTCACGGTGATCCCAGTGCTGAGCGGCACCGTAGAGTTCCAGATCCGGTTCTTTATTTTGCGGAGCATCCTGCCACTCTCCCATACTATTAGGTTCATACCCTTTGGTACTACCAAAGTTGCCATCGACCCGCATTGCTCCGTCTCGATGAAAGCTATGCACCGGGCAACGAGCCGCATTAACGGGGATCTGGCTGTGGTTGACCCCCAGGCGATAACGTTGAGCATCACCATAGGCAAAAAGTCTGCCCTGTAACATACGGTCGGGTGAGAAACCGATTCCCGGAACCACACTGGCCGGGTTAAAGGCCGCCTGTTCAACTTCTGCATGGTAGTTTTCAGGATTGCGGTTTAACTCCAGTACACCGACATCAATCAGCGGATAATCCTTATGTGACCAGACCTTGGTTAAATCAAAGGGATGAAAACGATAATCCCTGGCTTCATGCTCCGGCATGATCTGCACCTTAAAATCCCAGCGGGGAAAATTACCCTGTTCAATGCTTTCGTATAAATCACGTTGATGACTTTCACGATCCTTACCAATAATATCTTCAGCTTCAGAATCACTCAGGTTTTCAATACCATGCTGACTCTTAAAATGGAACTTGACCCAGAAACGCTCATTATGGGCATTAATAAAACTGAAGGTATGACTGCCAAAACCGTGCATATGTCGATAACTTCTGGGGTTTCCTCTATCACTCATTAAAATAGTGATCTGGTGCAGAGCTTCCGGCAGTAAGGTCCAGAAATCCCAGTTGCTGTTGGCATTTCTCATATTGGTTCGGGGATCACGTTTAACAGCGTGGTTTAGATCCGGGAACTTGAGCGGATCGCGCATAAAAAAGACCGGTGTATTATTGCCCACCATATCCCAGTTGCCTTCTTCAGTATAAAACTTGACTGAAAAGCCCCGGATATCCCGTTCAGCATCCGCCGCTCCCCGTTCACCGGCAACCGTTGAAAAACGGGCAAAGACATCGGTCTTTTTACCAACTTCTGAAAACAGAGCGGCTTTGGTGTATTGTGAAATATCATGGGTCACTGTAAACGTACCATAAGCACCAGAACCCTTGGCATGCATACGTCGTTCCGGAATGACTTCTCTGTCAAAGTGTGCCAGTTTTTCCAGGAACCAGACATCTTCCAGTAACATAGGGCCACGAGGTCCTGCTGTTAATACATTCTGGTTATCTATAACCGGACAACCATTGCTCATAGTCAATTGTGTTTTTTTGTTCATATCTAACTCCTTAACCTCTAATCTGAGGCTGTCTAATGTCATTAAGTCTTCTTTGAGAGACTGGTTACTACTATAGAGAAAGATAGATAATAGATAAAACAGAATGATTGGATTGATATAATCTAAAAAATAGATTGCAAGGATGGTTTTAACAGTAAAAATATGATTGCAGATGGGAATTAAACAAGTTTGTTGCGTGCTTTCTTCTGCAGAGATTTTTCAATAGTACGGGCTGCTGCGGTAAATCCAAAAACAGAGGTCACACAGGCAGAAGAGCCATAGCCGAAATTACAGTCCAGGCTGACGCCTTTAACGCCGGGTTTTTCCTGTCCGACACTGCCGTCAGCCTGAGGATAAACCTGCTGTTCTGTAGAAAAAACACATTCGATACCAAAACGACGTTTGGGGTTGCGGCTAAAATTATAGTGATAGCGCAGCTGAGAACGGACTTTGGCCGCTAATGGGTCATTATAGGTTTTACTTAAATCACAGATTTCAACCGCTGTGGGATCAATTAAGCCCCCGGCTCCGCCGGTAGTAATAACTGGAATTTTATTGCGTTTGCAGTAATAAATCAGCGCGCTTTTGTGTTTGACACTGTCAATGGCATCAATCACATAATCATAATCAGCAACAATATACTTGCTTAAATTATTTTCTGTCAGTAAATCATCAATGGCATGACAGTGACAGCCAGGGTTGATCTGTAAGATCCGTTCTTTCATGGCCAGTACCTTGGACTGTTCAAGGGTGCTGTCCAGAGTATGGATCTGCCGGTTAATATTGGACAGGGCAATATCATCATGATCAATCAGGGTGATATGGCCTACCCCGGAACGCGCCAGTGCTTCAGCCGCCCAGGAACCAACCCCGCCGATACCAATTACACAGATATGCAATTGAGGTATCCATTTTGTACTGGTTTTGCCGTATAGCCTCTGAATACCGCCAAAGCGTTCTGAATAACTGGATGATTGGGTCACAAAAAAATACCTGTATTATGGATAAAGTTAAGCCTGAATAAATCCCGTATTATACGATTTTCTCTGGTCGAAAAATAATCAAAATAGGCTATATTTTCTAAATACAGGGTAACTATTCAGCATAAATTAGTATGACATAGAGTAAATACCTGGAGCCATTTACGGTTCGATACACTGAATAGATGCAATACAGGATTTTATTTGTAAGTATTATGGAGTATCTGAGTTTAACTGGTACAGATTGTTTTTTTTACGGCATTCTGAATAATGTCGATTTATTCTATCTCTAATGTAATAGGTAAGTGATTAAATTTCTGAAAATTTTAACTTTTTAGTAATACATCGCTTCATTGACTTATATCAATACTAGAACAAATTAGAATATTAGAATAAAATACTGAATTCGATTTTATAGTCGGCGTTTCATATACCTGCTGTTTATTTCAAGACGTTTATTGAGGTTTATCTGAATGCACTCAGAGAATAATTTATCAGCCGAATCCCCGGATCATATAGAGGTTAAAAATACCACCTGCTATATGTGTGCCTGCCGCTGCGGTATCCGTGTCACACTGAAAAATGGTGAGGTGAGATATATTCAGGGGAATCCCGATCACCCTTTAAATAAAGGTGTGATCTGTGCCAAGGGCTCCTCCGGTATTATGAAACAGTATTCACCGGCCCGTTTAACCAAACCTCTGAAACGTCGCAAAGGGGCAGAGCGCGGTGATAATGATTTTGAAGAAATCAGTTGGGATGAAGCCTATGCCATTATGGAAGAACGGCTGTCTGAAATCCGGGCCACTGATCCTAAAAAGTTTGCTCTGTTTACCGGCCGTGACCAGATGCAGGCACTGACCGGTCTGTTTGCCAAGCAGTTCGGAACACCAAACTATGCAGCACACGGCGGTTTCTGTTCCGTTAATATGGCGGCCGGTATGATTTATACCATCGGCGGTTCCTTCTGGGAATTCGGCGGGCCGGATCTGGAACGCTCCAAGCTGTTTATTATGTTTGGTACGGCAGAAGATCACCATTCCAATCCATTAAAAATCCAGTTATCCGAATTTAAACGTCACGGCGGCCGTTTTATTTCTATTAACCCGATCCGTACCGGCTATTCTGCTATTGCCGATGAATGGGTACCCATTAAACCGGGTACCGACGGGGCTCTGATACTGGCCCTGATCAATGAAATTATTCAGCTGGGACTGTATGACCGGGACTTTTTAATCCAGTACACCAACTCAGCAGAGCTGGTGAATGTGGATGAAGCCAGTAATGAAGAAGGTCTGTTTGTCCGCCAGGGTGAAAAAGCCATTGATGACGCCTGTGTGGATAACCAGAACAAACTCTGGTGGGACCGGCATGCCAATGGTGCGGTCATAACCCATACTGAAGGAGCGGATCCCTATTTACTGGGTGATTTTGAACTGGATAACGGCATGAAGGTTAAGCCGGCATTTCAGTTGCTGGTGGACAGGGTTAAGGACTATACCCCTGAATGGGCCTCATCGATTACCGGCATTCCTGTTGAAACCATTAAACAACTGGCTCACGAGATGGGCATTACCGCCCGTGATCAGAAAATTGAACTGCCAATTCCCTGGACCGATACCTGGGGCAAAGAACATGAAAGCGTGACCGGTAATCCGGTTTCTTTCCATGCTATGCGTGGTCTGGCCGCGCATTCCAACGGTTTTCATACCATTCGTTCTCTAAGTGTATTAATGACCATTCTGGGCACCATTGACTGTCCGGGAGGCTTTCGTCATAAGGCCCCGTTTCCGCGTCCGATTCCGCCCTGTGCCAAAACGCCTCGTGGACCGGAAGGCGTACAGCCTAATACCCCGCTGGCGGGTATGGCTCTGGGCTGGCCGGCTGAACCCAATGATCTGTTTGTAGATGAAGAGGGTACACCGGTTCGTCTGGATAAGGGCTTTTCCTGGGAATACCCCTTATCCGTACATGGTCTGATGCATAATGCCATTACCAATGCCTGGCGCGGCGATCCCTATCGTATTGATACCCTGATGATTTTTATGGCCAATATGGCCTGGAACTCCAGTATGAATACCGTTAATGTTCGCGATATGCTTAAGGATAAGGACGAAGACGGCAACTATAAAATACCCAATATTTTTGTCTGTGATGCCTTTGAATCCGAAATGGTGGCCTTTGCTGATCTGGTACTGCCGGATACTTCCTATCTGGAACGCCATGATGTTATGTCCATGCTGGATCGGCCTATTTCAGAATATGACGGTCCCGTGGATTCGGTACGGGTTCCTGTACTGCCGCCGACGGGTGACTCACGGCCTTTTCAGGAAACCATTATTGAACTGGGTTCCCGTCTGAAACTGCCGGCCTTTGTTGATGCTGAAGGTAACCGTAAATACCGGGATTATCCGGATTTTGTGATCAATTATGAAACCGAGCCAGGTTCTGGTATCGGCTTTCTGGCAGGCTGGCGCGGCAAGGCCGGTGAAAAATTCATGAAGGGTGAACCTAACCCCAACCAGTGGGAGATGTATGAGAAAAACAACTGTGTTTACCATTATCATCTGCCCAAGTCTTATCAATACATGCGCAACTTTAATAAGGGCTATCTGCAGTGGTCCAGAAAGCACCGCCTGACCCGCTTTGCCGAGCCGATTACCATTCATGTTTACTCGGAAGTGCTGCAGAAATTCCGTCTGGCGGCGCAGGGCAAACTGCCCGGCAAACAGCCGCCGGAACATCTGCGTAAGCGGGTAGAAACTTATTTTGATCCGTTGCCCATGTATTATGTACCACTGGAATCCCAGTTAACAGATACCCAGAAGTACCCGCTTAATGCGGTCACCCAGCGGCCCATGGCCATGTACCATTCCTGGGATTCACAGAATGCCTGGTTGCGGCAGATCCATGCTCATAATTATCTGCATATTAATCCGCAGACGGCCCAGGCTAATGGCATTTCTGATGATGACTGGATCTGGGTTGAATCCATGCACGGTAAAGTACGCTGCCAGTGCCGTCTTAGTGAAGCGGTAGAGCCGGGCACCGTCTGGACCTGGAATGCCATCGGCAAGGCGGCCGGTGCCTGGGGGCTGGATAAAAATGCCAATGAATCACAGCGTGGTTTTTTACTTAATCATCTGATCAGTGAAGAACTGCCGGAAAATGTCGATGGTGATCATCTGTCTAATTCCGATCCGGTAACTGGTCAGGCGGCCTGGTATGATGTCCGGGTCAGAATTTATAAAGCCGATGATCATGAGCCGGCCCAGACCTCACCGCAGTTTAAACCACATAAGCATACGCCGGGAACACCGAAACGTAAGCCGAAATGGCAGGCTTTTTTTGCCGGTCTGGGAAAATTTAAAGGAGATGCCAAATGAGTCAGCTAGCCCTGGTGATTGATTTAAATGTCTGCGTCGGCTGCCATGCCTGTGTCACGAACTGTAAAGAATGGAACACCTCCGGCAGTGCCGGTGCCTTAAGTGATGATAATCCCTACGGCAAGGATCCGACCGGAACTTTTTTTAACCGTGTGCAGACTTATGAAATTGGCCAGTTTCCAAAAACTGAAACCCTGCATTTTCCCAAGTCCTGCCTGCATTGTGAAGATCCACCATGTGTACCGGTCTGTCCTACGGGCGCCAGCTACAAGCGCGAGGAAGATGGTATTGTACTGGTGGATTATGACAAGTGTATCGGCTGTCGTTATTGCTCCTGGGCCTGTCCATACGGTGCCCGTGAAATTGATGAACATCAGAAGGTGATGAAAAAATGCACCCTCTGTGTGGATCGAATTTATGATGAAAGTCTGCCTGAGGATGAGCGCAAACCGGCCTGTGTCCTGGCCTGTCCCACCAGTGCCCGGATATTTGGCGAT
>JALVDE010000057.1 GCA_027009375.1 Gammaproteobacteria bacterium | reverse complement strand
AAACTGGTGGTAAACAAGCCTTCTATATTGAGGCGAATACAGCCGGAAGCTTCTTTAATGACCTGCATGGTTTCACTGTCTGTAACTCGTAAACCCTGGGAAAAATGTGACTGAATATTCTGGGAATTGAGTCTTTTTTCAATCTGACTACGGGCACCATGCACCAGTACCAGCTTGACCCCCAGTGAATTTAACAGGGTAATATCATGAACCAGTGAGGGGAATTCATTGTCCGCCAGGACATCGCCGCTAAAATAAATAACAAAGGTTTTACCGCGAAAGGCATTGATATAAGGAGCCGCATTGCGAAACCAGTTTACAAAATCAATATCTGAGCTGACTGTGGTATTTATGTTAGAATTGTCCGGGTTCATGTTGAATATAATAGCGTTTAAGTAAAAGAATTATAACAAGTTTATGGTGTGATTGTGCTGTTTCATTTAAATTTAGACAGATCTGTTACAGGTACAGCCATACTTTTATTATTAACCGGTTTAAAATTGAGAGCTTATGTCATTATCCTTTGCTGATAGTCTGGCCCTGCTGGGGTATTTACTGGTGGTTATGGGAATCGGCCTGTACTTTTCTAAAAAAAACACCAGTACTGAAGAGTACTTTGTAGGTGGGCGATCTTTTTCAGGCTGGGCCATTGGCCTGAGCCTGGTGGGTACATCCATCAGTTCTATTACTTTTCTGGCCTATCCTGGTGACGCCTATAAAACGGCCTGGCTGCGTTATCTGCCTAACCTGATGCTGCCGGTTGCGGTGTTTATTGCGGCCTATGTTTTTCTGCCTTTTTTCCGCCGTGGTAATACCATTACTGCTTATGAATATCTGGAGCACCGTTTTGGGCCTTCCATCCGTGTTTATGGTGCTGTTACATTTATTTTTGGTCAGCTGGTTCGGATCAGCCTAATTCTTTATTTACTGTCATTACTTATTCACGAACTGACCGGTTTAAGTGCTGAAATGTCCATTATTCTGGGCGGTGTATTTGTGGCTGTTTATACTATAGTGGGCGGTATCGATGCCGTGATCTGGACCGATGTGCTGCAGACTATTGTTCTGGTTCTGGGCGGTATTGTCTGTCTGGCAGTGATTGTTCTTAGTCTACCCGGCGGTCTGGAACAGATTTTCTCAGTGGCCGGTGAACATGGCAAACTGGCATTTGCAGAACTTAAAAATGGTCAGCTAACTCCGGTCGACTGGAGCTTCTCCCTGCAGGAAAAAACCGGTTTAATGATGTTGATCCTTGGTCTGACGGCCTGGCTGACAGAATATTCCGGTAATCAGAATACGGTGCAGCGTTTTTGTGCATCCAGAAGTGACCATGAAGCCAGAAAAGCCATGTTTATCTGTGCTTTTTCCAGTCTGCCCATCTGGGCTTTTTATATGTTTCTGGGGACGGCGCTGTATGTGTTTTTTCAGGTATTTCCAACAGAAACTGCGACCGAAATTTTAAGCGGAGAGCGCAAAGCAGAACAGATCCTGCCTTATTTTATTAATAATTACCTGCCTTCCGGTGTGGCCGGAATCGTTATTGCTGCAGCTCTGGCTGCAGCCATGTCTTCACTGGACTCCAGTATTAATGCGATTTCCACAGTTTCAATTGTGGATATTTACCGCCGCTTTTCCAGAACAGAGAAAACGGATAAACATTATCTAATGGTGGCCAAATTAATTGCTACTCTGACTTCGGTGCTAATGATTATTGGTGCCATCGTATTAATGGATGCCCAGACTAAAACCCTGCAGGATACTGCAACCATACTCGTCTCTCTGGTTTCTGGTGGTGTCCTCGGGATTTATTTACTAGGTTTTTTTACCCTTAAAGGTGATGCCCGGGCTGTCTGGGTTGGACTGCTATGTAGCACTTTATTTACATTATGGACGGTTCTGGCTAAAAAAGGTCTTTTGCCTGAAGGATGGTCGATGCCATTTGACCTGTACTATACTGCGATTATTGGTAATATAATTATGTTTTTTAGTACCTTTTTTATTTCACAGTGTTTTTTTAAAAATAAAAACAATATAGTCGAATACACTGTCTGGAACGAGCAATAAATTTTACATGAGGTAATTTAATGAGGGCAAATCTCTACCATTTATATTTTCTACTGATCCTCTGTGGGATGTTAATGTCGGTCAAAGTTATGG
Organism: Gammaproteobacteria bacterium; assembly: GCA_027009375.1. GTDB lineage: Bacteria > Pseudomonadota > Gammaproteobacteria > GRL18 > GRL18 > JANELJ01. Next base: position 14,312 of record JALVDE010000057.1, on the reverse strand, counting down.
CTGTTCCACCGGTTTACCAGGTGGGGGTTTTGTACTGGTCTATGGATATACCCTGTCAGTTGGTTATGAGACAGGGGTTGGAGGATACTGCTGAACTGCTAAATAATGGTTCTGGCCATACCGGGATGAAACGCTTTACCGATCGTAAAATAGAGCTGCTTCCCTATGTCGCTGGGAATGGTGAATCAGGTATTGAACGTCAGATCGTCCAGATGGAAAATCTGGTGAAGCAGGGTGTGGATCTGATTATTGTGCAGCCGACGGATAATGCTGCCCTGTCACAGGCTCTGATACATGCTAACGAAAAAAATATACCGGTGGTTGCTTATGACCAGTATATTAGCGGTGGTAAACTGCATTCTTTTATTACTTCGGATAATTATCAGGCGGGTTATCTGGATGGAGAATATATTGCATCACTCTTTCCAGATAATATGGCCATTAAGCTGGTAATGGTGGACTATCCCCATGTTTCTTCCACAGTATTAAGAGTGGATGGTTTTATAGATGCCCTGACTAATCAGCAACAGTCATTTGATGTGCTGGCAACCTATAATGCGGTAGAAAAAGACAGTGGTGCAAGGGCGGCCAGACAGATTTTAAAAGATTTTCCTGAACCCGGCTCTATTGATGTGGTCTTTACCGTAAATGACGGCGGGGGTATTCCCGTGATGCAGGCCCTGGCAAAAGCTGGACGCAATGAAATTAAACTTGCGACTGTGGATGGTGATCCCCAGTCTTTGAGTTTTATTAAAAAGCAAAAAATTACAGTGATTGACTCCGCCCAGTTCTGTCATGCAATGGGAGCAGAGGCTATGCTTAGCGCCGCATCAATTCTGGAAGGTCATTCAATTGCTGAACAAAAACTGATACCGGTTTTTCCTGTAACATTTGAGACCTATCCTTTATATCCTGGCTGGACAGGAGATATACCAGAATCTTTTAATAAGCCATGGTCATCCGAAACTCCACAATGGTCAAATACCATTAAACAAGTTAATCACTAAATTATTACTTAACAAAATGACAAAAAAAACTGACCTTTTTCCTTCCATTGAGCGAATAGATAAACGTCTAATACTCTCCTATGGTTTATTAATTATCATCATTATTGCGGTTCTTTCTCTGTTTGCCGGTTGGTATTATCAAAATATTATGGAACAGGAAGAAAAAAGATTGTCCCTCTTATCCAGTCAAATACTTAATATCGCCGTAAAACGCACCAGCTTTTCAGGTAAATATCATACCCGGCTGTTTATTGAAGAAATTTCCAGGCAGTTTAAAGATATCAGGCTAATTGAAATTGTGGATAAAAAGGGTCGTATTATCGGGCATAGTGATAAAAAGAAAAATGGTCAATTGACTGACCCGCATATAGCTATACCAGTGTTAAATAAAGGTAAACCGTATCTATTTAATACTATTTGTATTAATGGTGAAGATGTTATCGAAATTATACTGCCGTATCATTCCGGTTATATGAATCGGTTATCCGGTTATGTACGTATTTTAATTTCCCGGGAAAAAGTTAATCAGGAAATATATGAAGGCTTTTTTTACCTGGCAATTCTGGTGGCAGGTTTGTTTATTATTGCTTTATTTATTGTTAGGAAATTAAGTAATCATTTTACACGTCCGGTCTTTTTTATGGCGGATGTATTAAAGGGTATTTTAAAAAATGCACCGGTTTTAATTGCTATACAGGACAGAGGCGGAAAACTTCTGCAGTATAGTAAAAGTTACAGCAGGTATTTTAACAGGCAAAAAAATGATAATCATTCCTGTGCACTGGATCCAGGCACACATTTTCCGAAAACAGACTGGAATAAAGAGAGAGTCGTAGAAAATTTAATTAATGTGCCGCTAAACCAGCAATCCCGAACCTTACGTGCGTTATATTTTCCAATTAATCTTGATCAGAATAATGAACCCTTGCTGATGTGCTGTATTGCAGAAGATGTGACTGAACGGTTAAGTATAGAAAATAAACTGCATGCCAGTGAACGTCAGTTAAAAATGGTTCTTGAAGGTGCCTATCTGGGTTTCTGGGACTGGGATATCCAGACGGGCGAACATCAAGTTGATCAAATCTGGATGGAACAACTGGGATTAGAGCCTTCAGATTTAAGTTTTACTGAAGAGGACTGGAAACAACGTATTCACCCGGCTGACCAGGAACATGTTGCACTGGTAGTACAGCAGGCTATTAAAGACAAAACAGCCTACACTGTAGAGTATCGTATGCGTCATAAACAGAATGACTGGCTCTGGATTCTGGGTTCAGGGGCAGTAGTAGAATGGCTTGACGATAATACACCCAGACGGTTGTGTGGAACGCATCAGGATATCAGTTTAAGAAAACAGCATGAAGAAGAACTGTATTTACATGCTAATTTTGATCCTCTGACGGGTTTGCCTAATCGAAATAATCTTAAAAGTACCTTACAACTTTTATTAAAGAATCATTTCAAGGGTGACCTTAATAATACTGTCTCTGATAAAGAGTCTTCTTATCAGGTGGCAGTTATGTTTATTGATCTGGATAATTTTAAAATTGTAAATGATACTTACGGTCATGAAATTGGCGATTTACTATTACAAAGTGTGTCCTCTAGAATTAAACATGTTATTCATGAATCACAGGTATTATACCGTTTTGGTGGTGATGAGTTTGTTCTGGTTATAAATAATGTAGATGATCTGGATGAAGTTTCTATAGAGGCCAAACGAATTATTAATGCATTAAAAGAGCCATTTATTATTAATCAGCATACTTTTTATGTCGGTGCCAGTATTGGGATCAGTATTTTTCCTGATGACTCAGATAATTATAATCTGCTATTACGTAATGCAGATACCGCAATGTATAAGGCTAAGGAATCAGGGCGTAATAATTTCTGTTTTTATACCAGTCAGATGAATAAGGAAATACAGGAGCATATGGAAATAGCTTCTATGCTCCAGAGTGTACTGGATAATGATAATTGCAATAAAGAACTCTACCTGGTTTATCAACCGCAGATAGATGTGGCCAGTGGAGAAATTGTCAGTTGCGAAGCCTTATTACGTTGGCAGAACCCGGAAAGAGGCAATATTCCACCCAACGTGTTTGTACCTATTGCTGAAAAATCCAGCCTGATATGCAGGCTGGGTGAATGGATAATGGACACAGTCTGTGTCCAGCGACAGAAATGGCGAGAGATGGGCATTTATAATTTTCGTGTGGATATTAACCTTTCCAGTCGACAGGTTTCAGCACCCAGTCTAAGTAAAGATCTACATAAAATTATGCAGCAGTATCAATTGAAAACGGGTGATATTGGTCTGGAATTAACAGAAAGTGCTATTGTTAGTGGTGATAAATCAGTGTTATCCAATTTACATAATTTACGTGAGGCCGGCTTCGAAATTGCACTGGATGATTTTGGAACCGGTTATTCATCATTGAGTTATATTCAGCGTTTTCCGGTCAGCACCATTAAAATTGATCGGGCTTTTATTGTGGATATTGATGCTCAGAATAAAACAGACGGAACTGCCATTGTCCAGGCTATCATTGCTATGTCTGCCTCTCTTGGACTTAAAATTGTAGCCGAAGGTGTTGAAACACGTGAGCAATATGAATTTGTCAAAGAGCATCATTGTCACTATATACAGGGGTTTTATTTTTATAAGCCTATGACCAGGGAAAAAATGACAGAATTATTACTTTCCAGGCAGTGAATGCCTGATGCTGGTATTACCCTGACTTCAAATCAGTATATAATAAACTTTTCATCAATATTTTTTACAGGATCTATTATGCCTCAATATCGTTCAAGAACCACTACTGCCGGAAGGAATATGGCGGGTGCCCGGGCTTTATGGCGTGCCACGGGTATGAAAGATGATGATTTTCAGAAACCGATTATTGCTATTGCCAATTCCTTTACCCAGTTTGTACCCGGTCATGTGCATTTAAAAGATATGGGGCAGCTGGTGGCAAGAGAAATTGAAAAAGCCGGCGGGGTGGCTAAAGAATTTAATACCATAGCAGTGGATGACGGTATTGCTATGGGGCATGACGGTATGCTGTACAGCCTGCCGTCCAGAGAAGTGATATCCGATGCCGTCGAATATATGTGCAATGCCCATTGTGCTGATGCACTGGTGTGTATTTCCAACTGCGATAAGATTACCCCCGGAATGCTTAATGCCGCTTTAAGACTGAATATACCGGTGATTTTTGTATCCGGCGGACCCATGGAATCCGGTAAAGTGGTCCTGCATGGACATGAAGTACACCTGGATCTGGTGGATGCCATGGTATCGGCTGTGGATAATAAAGTCAGTGATGAAGATACAGATATTATGGAGCGTTCAGCCTGTCCAACCTGTGGTTCCTGTTCCGGTATGTTTACTGCTAACTCCATGAACTGCCTGACTGAAGCTCTGGGTTTGTCTCTGCCGGGCAATGGCTCCCTGCTGGCTACTCATGCGGATCGTAAGGAATTATTTCTGGAGGCCGGACGGCGCATTGTGGATCTGGCTAAACGTTATTATGAACAGGATGATGATTCCGTACTGCCCAGAAATATTGCCAGTTTCAAGGCGTTTGAAAATGCCATGAGCCTGGATATTGCTATGGGCGGCTCTACTAATACCATTTTGCACCTGCTGGCGGCCGCTCAGGAAGGCAAAGTGGATTTTACGATGGATGATATTGACCGCTTATCCAGAAAAGTGCCTAATTTATGTAAAGTGGCGCCCAGCACCCAGAAATACCATATGGAAGATGTCCATCGTGCCGGCGGTGTTATGGCTATTTTGGGTGAATTGTCCCGTGCCGGCCTGCTTAATACAGATGTAAAAGTGATCCACAGTGACAGTATGGCTGATGCCATTAAACATTATGACATTGCGGTATCCAATGATAGTGCTGTACGTGAAATGTTCCGTGCCGGTCCCGGCGGTGTGCCCACTCAGGAGGCCTTCAGCCAGGACAGGCGCTGGGCCGAACTGGATGAGGATCGTGCTGAAGGCTGTATTCGAGATAAGGAACATGCCTATAGTCAGGACGGCGGTCTGGCCGTACTTTACGGTAATATTGCCCTGGATGGCTGCGTGGTTAAAACCGCCGGTGTGGATGAGTCCATCTTATGCTTTAGCGGTCCTGCCCGTATTTTTGAAAGTCAGGATTCTGCAGTAGCGGCTATCCTGGATGATCAGATTAAGGCCGGTGATGTGGTTATTATTCGTTACGAAGGTCCACGCGGTGGTCCCGGTATGCAGGAAATGCTTTATCCTACCAGTTATCTGAAATCCAAAGGACTGGGTAAGGTGTGTGCCTTATTAACGGACGGACGTTTTTCCGGGGGTACTTCGGGTCTGTCTATTGGTCATGCATCGCCTGAAGCAGCGGAAGGCGGAGCCATCGGTCTGATTGAAGAAGGTGACATCATTGAAATTGATATCCCTAACCGTAAAATCGGCGTTAAACTCAGTGATGAACAACTGCAGCAGCGTCGCACGGCTATGGAGGCCAGGGGCGATAAGGCCTGGCAGCCTGCTGAGCGGGTACGTCATGTCAGCCAGGCTCTACAGGCTTATGCTGCAATGACCACATCTGCATCCAGGGGGGCAGTACGGGATGTTTCTCAGTTAAAACGCAAGTTCTAGGCTTTTCAGGTACTTGCACATTTTGTGATTTCTGCCACACTTGCTAAATAGTGTGCATCAGTTTCCTGATGCACAATAAAAAGTGAACAGCTTTATTTATCCGGAACCCAGGATGCTGCTTACACAACAGGGCAATATGGATAGCTATGAGAATCCTTTATGGATAGTTAAGGAGTTAATCGAAAACAATGAGTGCCAGTGCAGTAATTGAACGGCGGGAACATCCCAGGCATCCCATCAGTCTGGAGGTATTTGTTACCCCGGCTAAAGTAAAAAATCAGCGTATCGCATCACGGATCATTAATATGAGCCTGATGGGCTGTGCTATTGAACCCAATCATTATTCCTTTGTAGAAAAAGAACCGGTTTCTATCTGTTTTGTGGCTTCAAAAGATCACTGTTCCATGTCTACCATTATTCAGGCTGAAGTGGCGCATATTGGCGATGACTATATCGGCCTGTGTTTTGATGCCATGGGTGCGGATGTGATGGATTTATTGCGGGAATTATTGAAGGAAGCAAGATACTTCTAAGTAAGAGAGCAGTGAAGGAGCCAGGCTTATATTAATGGTTCTCGTATTCTGTGTACGGGCATTCTGCCCGCAACAAGACGACCTGATTACAACCTGTTCCAGTTGGCCTTTTTCTGACCTGAACGCAGTTTAGGAAAGATTAAACCTAATAACATTCCGCCAAATAATACCCCGGCGCCGGTAATAAACCATTCCTGATCAGTATTGTCTTCAAGAGTCTGGTATTCCTGTTTTAACAGGTGGTTTTCGGCTTCAATTTTGACCAGTTCATTGCGTAACTGGTTATTTTCTTCTTCCAGCTGCATGGGGCGAGCGGCAATTTTACGCAGCCGTGTCAGCTCCTTGTTGAGCTTTTCCTTATTGGCCAGCAGGGATTTTTCAGAACGGCTCAGGCTGTCACGTTCCTGTTTCAGGTTTTCCAGTTCACTCTTCATCGCTTCATATTTCTGTTTCATTTCTGCGACATCTTTCTGGGCCTTGGCCACCAGATTTTTAGCCGCCGGTGTCTTGCTTAAAAAGCGAGTTAATACCCAGCCTTCCACACCCTGGGGGGTGCGGGCTCGGGTGTAGCCGGAGTCTTTTTCCAGTACGGTTAACGGCGTACCGCTTTTAATAATTTTAATAATTTTAAAGCCGTTGCCTTTACCGGAGCGCATATTGATAAACAGCTCATCGCTGACGTACATGGTTTCAGCAGCACTAGCCGCAAGTGAAGTAAGCGCAGTGATCAAGAATACTAAAATAATAAAAAATTGTTTATATGAAATGTCCATATCCTGTCCTGAGTGATTGAGGCCGTATTATCCTAAATTATGCGGCAGGATTCTACTATATTATAGATTTGTCATGAGATTGTCATATTATTGTCATAATGGTAGTGTTAAATACATGCAATAATGACTGCTTATTATCTGAATGGGGTTTATATGTCCGCAAAACGGGTGCTGATTGTTGAAGATGAATTGGCTATTCGGGAAATGATGAAATTTGCTTTTCATAAAAGCGAATATGCTCTGCAGGAAGCAGAAGATGCTGAGCAGGCGCAGGTTATGATACAGGATCAAAGGCCGGATCTTATTCTTCTGGACTGGATGCTGCCGGGCATGAGTGGTCTGGAGCTGGCACAAAGGCTTAAAAACAACCCTGACACCCAGGATATCCCCATTATTATGTTAACGGCTCGTGGCGATGAAAATGACCGGGTGCGGGGACTGGACTGCGGTGCTGATGATTATGTGGTCAAACCTTTCTCTCCACGGGAGTTAATGGCACGCATAAAAGCCGTTTTAAGGCGAGTTGATCCGAGTATGGGAGATGTCCTGGAAATTGGCGGTATTATTCTGGATAATGCGACCCATCGGGTGACGATTGCCGGTAAAACCCTGGAATTCGGGCCGACTGAATATAAGCTGCTGTACTTTTTTATGACTCATCCTGAACGGGTTTATAACCGCAGTCAATTACTGGATCGAGTCTGGGGCGGCAATGTTTATATTGAGGAGCGTACTGTGGATGTCCATATTCGCCGTTTAAGAAAAGTACTGGCAGAACACAAAAAAGAACATCTTGTACAGACTGTGCGGGGTTCTGGTTACCGCTTTTCGACTCAATCCTGAGTAAACCATGAAATTTGATACCAGCTCCTATATTAAAGAAGTTTACCGGCTGATTTTTGGGCTGATCACACTGTTTATGCTGGGTTTTATTACCGGTTATTTCTGGGCTGTGCTGGCCATTGGTCTTTTTCTTTATTCCCTCTGGCATTTGTATCACCTCAAGGTGCTTATTCACTGGATATCCAGTTCAGAACCGAATCTTCCTCCGGAGCCCTGGGGTATTTGGGGGGATGTCTTTCACTATCTTTACCGTTTACGGAGTCAGCAGCATAAGCGCAGCCGTAAAATTCAGACTCTGCTTGAGCGTTATAAAGAGGCCACTGAGGCGGTGCCTGATGCCACCATGATTCTGGGTAAACGCTGGAAAATTGAATGGTTAAACAGTAAATGTAAAAGTTATCTGGGGCTTAAGCCCCGTAAGGACATAGGCAAGCCATTAACTCATCTTTTACACAGTCCCGAATTTATTGCCTTTCTGGAATCTTTTGATTATCTGGGTGAAACCCGCACTCTTGAAATGGACTCACCGGATAAAACGAGGCGCCTGTCAGTCCGTTTGATCCCCTTTGGTAAACGCTATTTGCTGATAGCCCGTGATATTACTGAGTTTCAGCAATTACGGGATGTCAGAAAAGACTTTGTGGCCAATGTCTCCCATGAACTGAGAACCCCGCTGACGGTTATTTCAGGCTATCTGGAAACCTTTGCCGAATACCTGGGGAACGATAAAATGTATGCAGGTTCCATTAAAATGATGCAGCAGCAGTCGGATCGTATGTGCCGTATTATTGAAGATTTATTACTGCTTTCCAGGGTTGAGGCCAATGAGAAAAACAGTCATCAGATGGCTATGGTCAATATGTCCAGTCTGGTGGAAATATTAAAAAATGAGGCGCTGGCTATGAGCAATGGCCGGCATCAGATTTCGGTGGTAATAGATAAAAGCATTCCTTTTCTACAGGGTGATGAATCGGAACTGCGCAGTGCTTTTACCAATCTGATCAGCAATGCCATTCGTTATACGCCCGATGGAGGAAACATTAATATCCGCTGGTACCGAAAAGGCAAAAAGCAGTTCTGTTTTGAGGTTGAGGATACCGGGGAAGGAATAGAGCAGAAGCATCTGGAACGATTAACCGAGCGTTTTTACCGGGTAGAAGTGGGACGATCCCGCGCCAGCGGCGGAACCGGGCTGGGACTGGCGATTGTCAAGCATGTCCTGAATCATCATCATGCCAGACTGCTTATCCGCAGTGAACCGGGCAAAGGCTCGGTATTCTGTTGTGAGTTTAATGAGCAGAAATTTAATTTATAAGCTGTAAAAATTCTGTCGGATCGGAGTAAAAAAACAGGCCCATTTCACTGCCTTTTATGCGGGTGACTTTAGCGGCAATGGTAAATACACTGTTCTGTTTTTCATCAATGGGCAGATAGACATTCACGTCATCCAGCCGGGAAAAACTGATACCGGACACCCCCTTAACCAGCATACCGCCCTGGCCGATATTAACGGCAGTGGCTTTGGCCCGTTTGCGGTTTGGAAGTTCAATACTGACCGGAAAACTGACGCTTGTCCGTGAAAATTGTCTCTGTTCCGGGGTGTTTGGCATATTTTATTAATCTCTTGGTAATTCAGCTTCGTTATTATTAACGATAATTAATTTTACTCTCTTAAAACAGATAGTCCAGTTTCTGTTTCTGGAAATGCTTACGATTTCGCAATAGTTATTCAGCTAAACTGCTGTGAGAAGCGCTCAATAAAAAGCTCCAGTTGCTCAACGGGTAAATGATTAATACCGGCTGCCGCCTGACGGCCGCCGCCAGTATCAAACTGACGGCATAATTCATCCGCTCCGGTTTTATTATTTAATGGTGCACGAACACTGATTAAATAGCCACCCTGTTTATTATACGTCAGAACCGCATGGGCACGATTCGGATAGCGGTTGACCAGATCATTACTGAAAATACCGCTCATACGTCGGGCCCAGGGGGCATCGGGTAAAATAAACAATGCGACTTTATCGGTTTCGTATTCACTGCTTAAGCTGCTGATATGGGCAGAATCTTCCTGGTAGCCCTGTTTAAGGGCGGTCAAAGCAGATTGGGGATCATTGATAAACTCAAATGGATCAGGATAGGGCAGGATCTGTTTAAACAGTTCAGCCGGATGAAAATGCAGATCCTCAATACTGGCGCCGTAACCATTATAATTAAGCAGTATGCCCAGTTCCTGCAATGTCTCTGATTGTGCAGTACTTAACTGATGCTGTTGTGCCAGACTTTGAGCACTTTTGTTCAGGTTATCACCAAAAGCGCCGGTGACAGCCCACAGGTAATGTTTGTTATCCAGATACTGGTTAATTAATAAACTGGTACAGATATCCGGCTCGGTATTTATTCGGGTTGTTAAATTAGAATGTTCCGGTATTTCACCATAAAAGTGATGGTCACAATAAAATACTTCAACCCCGGTATTGAGAATTCGTAACAGATCTTCTCTGTTTTTATCCAGGGAAATGTCCAGTACGGTTACCTGGTCGCCGTTTTGTGCTGTGACCTGTTTGAGTAATTGTATATCCCGTTTAATACCGGTGATTAGCCGGGATGGCTCTTCGGCTTCACCCTGTCTGAGTTGTAGCAGGGCGCAGATACCATCGGCATCACCATTAAATACATCAATTTTTGCCATTTATTATTCCATTTTTTCAATTATTCAGTGTACCTAAGCGTTAAAAAACACTATTACAGTCTTCTGTGGTATCAATAAAACCTTCCCGGAACAGGTGCAGGTAAATCTCCTGGGCAGCTTCCATGGCAGACAGACTGCTGGTATCGATTCTTATTTCCGGGTTTTCAGGTACTTCATAGGGATCGCTGATACCGGTAAACTCAGGTATAACACCTTCCCGTGCCTTGGCGTATAAGCCCTTGCGGTCACGGTCTTCACAGACTTCCAGCGGTGTGGCGACATGGATTTCGATAAAAGCACCGTGCTGTTCAATCAGATCCCTGGCTTCCCGGCGCATCTGAGTGTATGGCGCAATAGGGGCACAGATAGCCACTCCGCCGTTTTTGGTGATCTCATTGGCCACAAAACCAATACGGCGGATATTAATATTGCGGTCTTTTCTGGAAAAGCCCAGTTCACTGGATAAATTATGACGCACAATATCACCGTCTAAAAGTGTTACCGGGCGAGTACCCAGTTCAATGAGCTTGGCATAAATGATCTTGGCCAGGGTGGACTTGCCGGAGCCGGACAGGCCGGTAAAAAACAGGGTAAAGCCCTGTTTGCAGCGGGAAGGGTAGGCATTACTTAGTGCTTTTAAAACTTCGGGGTAGCTGAACCAGTCAGGAATGTTCTGCCCTGAATAGAGCCGGGTTTTGACCTCATTGTCACTGAGTAATTCACTTTCCAGATTTTGCTCAAGGATTTCGGACATGGGCAGAAACTTTTTCTGCTCCTTAACATAACGGGTTTCTTCCACAGTAATGATCTGAATACCCAGCTCTTCCTGATGCTTTAATGCGGCTTCCTGTGAGGCGTACTGACTGTAATAAGCGTCACTGCCGCCATTATGTCTGGGTGGAGAGGCGTGTTCCGGACCAATAATAATATGGGAACAGCCGTAGTTTTTATTTACTATAGCCTGCCAGAGGGCTTCTCTGGGGCCGGCCATACGCATGGCCATAGGTAACAGGGACATCACCGCCATATTGGCAGGAAAGTATTTCATTATGGCCTGGTAACAATGTACCCGGGCATAATAATGCAGATCACCGGGTTTGGTCATGCCTACCGTAGGGTGGAGCAGTATATTGGCCTGTGCCTCTTTGGCCGCAGCCAGAGTGATCTCCCGGTGAACCCGGTGCATGGGCTTACTGGTCTGAAAAGCCACCACATTGTTCCAGCCCCTTTTGTTAAACAGCTTTTTTAATTCCTGCGGATTGGACCAGAGGCTTTCAAATTCAAAATGCTGGGGCAGTTCAATGCCCAGTACCTTACCGCCAACATAAAACTCGCCGGTCTGATGATACAGATAATCGACACCGGGGTGCATTTCAGAGGTGGTGCCGTACACGGCTTCAGCTTCTGCTTTTTTATCCGCCTGCCAGATATCTTCAACAATTAAAATTGCAGGGGTAAAGCCTTCTGAATCTCTTAAGGCCAGTTTATCTCCTGGTTTTAGCTGTTCAGCCAGTCTGGCACTGATGTCCAGGTTAATGGGAATGGGCCATAATAAACCGTCCGGAAGACGGCTGGTTTCTATAACCGACTTCCAGGTTGCCTGATCCATAAAACCCTGCAGAGGAGAGAAAGCGCCATTAACCAGTAATTCCAGATCGCATAATTGCCTCTGAGTCAGAGTAATGGCAGGATAGTCCTGAGAATGGTTTTTTAATTCTTCTGCTGCCTGGCTGTCTACCAGGAGATTAACCAGTTGACCGCCATGGGCCTGGGGGGTGTTCATGCTGTACTTTAACCTTAAACGTAAAATCAATTAAAAAAGTGACTAATTCTGTGTCATTTTAATCAATAATTGACTTTATTGCTGTAGGTAAAAGTTGATAGTCTATTTTAAACTGAAAAATTCTTAACAATTCCTTCCATATTCTGAGATAAGCTATTCATTTGATCACTGGCTGTTTTAAGTTGCTCAATATTATTTAGAATCTCTTTACCCAGCGTTTTAATAGTGGTGACATTTTTGTTGACCTCTTCTGCCTGAATGCTTTGCTCATCTGTGGCACTGGCATTTTCCAGACTCATCTTGGCGATAATGTCCAGTTCAGAAACAATTAAGTTTAGCGTTTCACCCGCTTTGTTGATCTGTTCAACATTATTGTCCACGCTGGTTTTGCCTCTGCTTATAGCCTCAATGGCATTGTCTGAACCGGATTGCAGAATACTGATCATGGATTCAATTTCACTGATGGAATCCTGGGTTTTCTGTGCCAGTGTGCGTACTTCATCAGCTACGACAGCAAATCCGCGCCCCTGTTCACCGGCTCGGGCCGCTTCAATGGCAGCATTAAGTGCGAGCAGATTGGTTTGTTCTGCTATGCCCCGAATAACATCAAGAATACTACCGATACTTTTGCTGTCTTCACCCAGTTGCTGAATGACATTACTGGCATTTTTGATAATCGATTCCAGCTCCTGACTGGATTTAATGGTATTATCAACAATGAGTTTACCCTCATTACTGACTTTATTACCTTCCTTTGCCGCCTCTGCTGTTAGGGTTGTATTTTCGGCAATGTGTTTTGCAGAAATACTCATATCTGTGATAGCTTGACTAACCTTTTCTGTTTCAACCTGTTGATTACCAACGCTTATGAAAGTGTCTTCCCGAAGAGTCATAAACTGCTGGGATGTCTGATGAAGTTCACTGGAGGCTGTGTGGAGTTGTTGAATAATTGACTGAAACTGAGACATCATTCTATTGAGCATATTACCTACCTGGGCTATTTCATCCTTACCGGAAGTTTCAGCTCTTAAGGTTAAATTTCCTGTTTCATACAGGTTTTGCAATGTGCTAATAAAATTGTTTAAAGATCGGGTAATGGTTCGGGATAAATACAGGGTTAAACCAATAACCAACATGGCAATAATTAAAGTAGCAATAATATTGCTTACCTGGATTTTTTTTTCAGTCTTCAGAATACCATCGTGAATACTTTGATTAAAAGTTGTTAATAGTGTTTCACTTTTGTGTATAGTTGTACGCATATTGCCGAGGATACCAGATTTTGGATCCAGTCCTTTCTGATCCATTGAGGATACAAGGTTTAAAAAATTGCTTTTATAGTTTTCAAGATTACTTAAGGTCTTTTGTTTTAATTGCTCATCCAGAGCAGCTTCTTCAAGGTCATTAATAAGTACCTGGTAATTTTTGGTAAACTTATCCACATATTTTTTATCTTTGCGGATAATAAAATCTTTCTCATTACGTCTTAACATCAGCATATCACTATAAAGCTGATAATTATTAATTTCTTTAAAGGTATTCTCAGCCTTGTGAACTGAATTTCTTAATATACCTCTAAAACCTGATTTATGGTTCAGACCAATTTTTTGACTAATTTCTACCAGTTTGTGAAACTGTGACTGATAATTTTCAATAATTTCACTTAGAGCCTTGAAATTTTCAATCGGTATATTGTTATCTGTCAGCAATTGCCCAAGTTGCTTGATATGGTTTTGCATCAAGGCATAATTTTTTTCAAACTTATTAAGGTATTTCAGATTATTACGCAGCAAAAAATCTTTTTCATTTCGTCTGAGCATCAACATGTCAGATTTTAACTGGTGGTTTAAAGTTTGGGTGTCTGCCAGGCTATTTAAGGTTGAAATAGACCAGTTCATAGAAAAAACAGATAACAACAGGGAAAGCGCTATAATTCCTGCTATTAACAACAATTTTGCTTTTATGGTCATATGTCATCCTGTATTTTGCTATAATTTTTTTAATGATAATTAAATAGTCTTAAGGGTATT
>JALVDE010000056.1 GCA_027009375.1 Gammaproteobacteria bacterium | reverse complement strand
CACAGACCGTTTTTTGCAGTTTTGCAGGATGACTGAACGATCCTCATCAAATACTGAAAAATCCAGGTGACAATGGCTATCAACCAGTCTGACCATGCCGGCAGGGCTTATCTGGACAGCGAACCAAAGACCGATTTAAGAATATCGGTGGTACGGGCAGCGGGATTCTGCCGGATCAGAGCCTCCTGTTCAGCTATTTTACTGAACAGACCATCCATGGTTTTATCCGTCACATAATCTTCCAGATTGGCTGCTTTGCCAAGATACTGATTTAAAAGACCAAAGGTGTCATATTGTTTGGCCATGGACAACATGGACTGATAATACTGGGTGACTTCATTAGAGGCCATGGATTCAGAAACATAAGGTTTAATTAACTGGCTTAACTGCTCAGAGGTATGCTGCCTGAAATAGTCAGTTGCCGCAGTGTCTCCCCCGGAAAGTATCGCCTGGGCATCGCTCAGAGACATTTTTGAAATAGCATCCACAAAAACATTGGTGACCTGGGGTACGGCCTGTTCTGCCGCACGGTTCATACTGGTAACAAACTCATCTGCCATCTGGTCCTGTCCGGCCATACGCAGGGCTTTTTCAACCTGCGTCAGCTGTTCAGGCATAGGGATACGTACACTTTGATCATTTAAAAAGCCGTTTTCCCGACCCAGCATATCAATGGCCTTTTTAACTCCAATATCCAGTGCCTCTTTTAGGCCCTGGGCAATTTCATCATTGGACAGGCTGGAGCTGACGGTTGAAGCGGTATCTTTCCCCGTAGTGGATTTAAGAAATGAGTCCGCTTCCTTGGCCCAGTCCTGCCAGCCGGCCTGAACCGATACTGAAAGCACACCAGAAAAAGCCAATGCAAGTGTTACAACCTTTGTAATAGTTACGAGACGTTGTGTATTATTCACTGTGATTCCTTTTTTAATAAAATTACCAGACTGGATATGCTATCGGTTTTTTCTGCAGTACAATCTGATTCTGCCGGGCATTTCGGCCTTTTTTAATCAGCATTTCGTATAATAACGCCTGCTGTTCACCCGGTGCCAGTGCTGTCTGCAATTCAAAGGTCTGGAAATCATGTTTTTTCATATCCAGACTGCTTTTTATTACAGCATCCCCTGTCACCCGGCGGCGGATTTCCACTTTAACCGGCTTACCGGTAAAATTCCTAAGCTTTTGTACGTAGATACGGTGTTCATCCCAGCCTGCCACTGTAGCATTATGATCGACTATCATGTGACCGTCACCTACACGGCGATAGACTTTGCCCTTACGGTAATACATCCAGATATTATCACGCCAGTTTTTTAAATTCACCAACTGAAAATATAATTGCGGATTAACCCCGGTATTAAGTTCTGCCTTTTCACCAATAGCCACATAATTAAATTTCAGGCCGGCAATATAGCTCAAACTGCCCTCTTTATTACCCTGGTAAATCTGAATGGTGCCCTGCGGCAGAGGGGCTTCACCCAGTTCCGAGTCCTTATTGTTATGTAACTGCAGTACCCTGACCAGTTGTTCACCGTATTCCCTGGATCGATAGCGATAGACAGTATCCACTGCCACCGCATCGGCCCGGCTACTGCGTAAGCGTTTTGACCAGCCATTTCTAACCGTCTCCCGGCCTTCAATACTGAAAATATAATATTCACTGATACTTTCCTTGCTGATGGCTTTTTCAGAATCCATAGCATCCGCCAGAACCGGGGCCGGTTGATAATACTGACCTGAATTTTTACTTAACATTTGCCGGGCCAGCTGCATTTTCTTAACTTTGCGGCGTTGACTCAGCTCTTCCTTACGTACACCGGCTTCCCTGACCAGAGCATTAACAGACTCAACCAGATTGATTTCCCCTAATACCAGACGAATTTCGGCCTGGCTATAATCTTCCCCGGAATGATTAGTCACCGTAACAAAACTTTCCAGTTTCATAGCATTACCGGACTGATTAAGTATCGCCGTGTAATCAGCCTGCCAGCGGATACCGGAGGTAAAATAGGAGATTTCCACCGTAGCCAGTGCTTCTGTCTGACTTTGTATATGCCAGTAGAGCATCTGAGGTTTATCATGGGGATAGCGGGTATTGCCTAATACCATCTGCCCCGGATGGGAGACAAAACGAAGCTGCACCGAGGTAGGGTCAATCCGGGTATTCGCCCAGCTGAACTGCAGCAGATTACGGCCTTTTTTAATGCTGATCTGCCGGGTTTCCCGTACCAGGGTCAAATCTTCAGCATTATAAATAGTTAGCTGTACCGCATCGCGATCCGGTAAGGTGGACAGGTCAATATTTTTGGCGCTGGTCAGCACTGGAGATAATAATGCCAGTATGAATAGTAGAAATATTAAATTTTTCATAGCTCTTTTACCTTGTTTTAGTGGATCTTATCTGGCCCGAGTTATGGAACTGGAAAAAAGATTGTTGAACAGAATATTTAAGCGCGGCTGCACTTTAACCGGCTTACCGGTTTTACTTTTTGCCGGTAAGCTGATTTGATAAACCAGTTTATCAGCCGAGGTCTCCTCCTTAAGAGGCCTGGTTTTAAAACTAGTGTCCTTGCCAATCTGCCATTCTATAAAAGACTGGCTGTCATACAGACCCGACTCCTGTTTCAGATAAGCCATTGACTCTTCTATAGTGAGAGTGACTGGAGTATTTTTGAAATTCTCTATTTCATATTTCACCAGTACATCCATGTTATACAGATTACCGTTAACTTCTTTACGCTTTTTACGTTCAATAATCCGCCGAACCACCACATCCCGGGCTTTACCGATAAACAGTTTCTGGCTGTCATCCACTGCCGTATAGTGCCCCTGATCCTCACCGATAAACACCGAACCGCCCTGTTTATCCTGTTGATATATACGATATTTACCTGCGGCCAGCGGGCTTTTTCCCAGTTTGTGTGATACATCATTATGCAGCTGGTAATGCATCAGTACATTTAATTTATCCTGACTTCGATCCCGGTAACCCATAGCGGCCGCATTGACCGTCAGGGTCTTTTCCACCGGCACGCTGGAAAATTGCTGATTAAGATACTCCTGGGTTTCATTCAGGCCGATTGACAGCTGTACTGGACGACCATTACCGGTATTGAGTCCGGCATTGAGAAACTGTTCACCGGACTGATTATTAACCCGGATATACTGAAACAGCTCCATAGCGGTTTCATCAGCATTAACCCTGGCCAGGTAGTGGTATTGCTTTTCAAGACGATGAATCGCATAGGAAATGCGCACCCTGGCACTGCCGCTCTGGCTGGCAGATACCTGCCAGGTCAGAGCCGATTCATTAGGCGGGTAACTAACAGACAACACATTAACCTTTAAGGGCTGTGCAGAGGCCGTATCCGGCAGCACTCTGAAAACAATGGTTTCAGGTTTAATAGCCGTATTCTGCCAGGAAAAATCAATACTATTGCGGCCTTTTTTTAAAGGCACAATACGTTCTTCTTCAATAATGGTGGTGTGTTTGTTTTCCAGCTGAATTTCAATATGCTCACGAACCGGCAGACTGATAAGTTTTATACGGGCATAACTGTTTACGGACAAAGCACACAGGCTTAATGCTATGGCTCCGCAGAGGTGGCGGTAATGCATGGTTAACTCCTTTTTTAAAACAAGTTGTAACTACTCAGCGTGTTTAGATTTTGTGCCAGTTCAAGGCATTTTCGCACGGAAAATGTGAGCGTATAGCAATACGTGACCATTTGAGTACGAAAATAACGCCGAAATGGTGCAAAAGATGAATACGTTGAGTAGTTACACGATTTGTCAGTATAGACGCAGTGTTTTTTAAAAGGGGTTAATTATTTAAAAAAGATTTTACTGCCGGTTTCCAGTTTTATGGTTATAATTTAACTAAAATTTATATAATGAATATCTGACAGGCAATTTATGAGTTCTACTTTACAGCAAAAAATGAGTGACTACGGATTTGAGTCTAATGATGACTATGAATACCAGCTGCGTTGTCTGATGGACAGTCATTATCCGGGCATAAAAGCCATTAATGTTGAAGGCCATAAGGGGCGGCGTAAAACCGCCTTTGCCAATGCTCTGGCGCGAGCCCTGGAATATCCCAACCTGTTTTACTACGATTTTACCCAGAAAGCTGAAGCCGAAGGCAAGGCCATTATTCCTCCCAGTGAAGATGAGCATGGAATTTCCGAACCGCCGGTATCGGATTTTGACCATATAATGAGTGAAGCCTGTGCCTTCAGTGAAGGCGAAGATACGGTATTAATTCTGGATCAGCTGCAGGCTGCGGATTTTAAGGAACATATCCGGATTTATCAGTTTATCAAATCCTGTGAATGGAGTTATGCCAATAACTCATTACGAGCCAGCCCGAAAAACCTGCTGATGCTGTTGATCAGTGACGAGCCGCTGTACCACAGTCTGCAGAAATGCACCTTCAGGATCTGGGTTAATGCGGTTTCTTCTACCCAGAAAAGCTATGCGCCGTCCGATTTTGACCTGCAGGAAGCAATACTCCCCATAATGGAAGCTTTGGCTGAGGTGTTTAATAAACTTGAAGTCGCCCCGACCCATAGTGAGTACGCAAAAATTCTACATGATGTACAGTTCAATATTCATACCGAACAGCAGCTCTGCCATTCCCTGTATGGCTGGATGGAAGGTATAAACCGGGAAATTCTGTTTTCCAGGCAATTACAGCCTTTGCTGAATAATGTGATACAGAAAATTCAGCAATTTCATGGTGTGGATGAAGTGGTCATTGAGGCATAAGTTAAAGCACAGGTTAAATCAAAGGTTATTTTATTATCACTCCATGAAATATGTTACTCTCACCTGCTTATTAAATGCCCTGAACTTCATCAAATTTCAGTTCGAATTTCAGACCAACTTTCAGCCCGATTTTAAAAAAGGACTGTTTATTTAAATGCCCAAAATTATTGCTGCCAGCTGGCAGGACAGCCTGAGAGCCTTTTTACGCCCGCAGATCATAACCATGTTGTTTCTGGGCTTTTCTGCCGGTATTCCGCTGCTGCTGATTTTTTCCTCCCTGTCACTCTGGCTGGTGGAAGCCGGCATCCAGCGTTCCACAGTCACTTATTTCAGCTGGGCGGCACTGGGTTATTCTTTTAAATTTTTATGGGCACCGCTCATTGACCGGCTGCCGCTGC
>JALVDE010000055.1 GCA_027009375.1 Gammaproteobacteria bacterium | reverse complement strand
CTGCCGGGTATTTTCCATTTCCTGGGCCAGAGTTTCACAGGCTTCCCGAACGGTTTTACCGGCCAGTATATGATTCAGATAATTACTCATCTGCAGTAACTGTGCTGCACTATATTCCCGCTCTGTCTGTATCACCCGGTTCTGAACCTCGTTATCACTATGCACAAGAATGACCAGAATACGCTGATTGGACAACGGGATAAACTCAATATGGGTCAGTGACAGCAGTTCTTTTTTCGGCAGTACCACCAGAGAAGCCATATGGGTTACACCTGACAGGGTGTCAGTGACATTTTCCAGTACCCGGCTTTGCTCCTCGGCATCACTGATATGGGAGGCCAGTTGATTTAACAGCTGTTTATCCGGTCGTTTTACGGATAACAGAGAGTCAACAAATACCCGGTAACCCTGTACGGTCGGTATCCGCCCGGCAGAGGTATGCGGTGACTGTATTAAACCCATTTTCTCCAGATCAGCCATAACATTACGCACGGTGGCGGCACTGACTTTTAAACCAGAGTGTTCTGCCAGAGCTTTTGAGCCTACCGGCTGACCATCGCTGATATAGCTTTCAACCAGCACCTTCATCAGCTGCCCGGCTCGTTCATCAAAAATGGGAGTTTTAGCCACTGTTTACTCAATTCTCAGAAAAATGAATGTAATAACAAGATAAGGCTATGTTCAGCAGTTTCAAGCTAAATTACTCTGAGAGTTTTTTTTCCTGTTTATTTGTGCTAGTTTGCTAGTAGATAAAAGATTGTTCGAAGGATCGCCTGTGACAGATATAGCACCAACCGATAATGACAAAAAACCAATATTCAATACTATTGGTCTGATTGGAAAATACGCCGATCCCAGTGTTGAAGATGCCCTGGTCAGCCTGCATGAGTATTTTAACCAGATTGGCTGCAAAGTATTTCTGGATGAAAGCACGGCCGCGGTATTTTCCGATCACGAAATGCAGCCGGCTTCACGTACCCAGCTGGGAGAACAGTGTGACTTAATTATTATTGTCGGTGGTGACGGCACGCTGCTAAATGCCGCCCGAAGTCTGGTGGGTTTTGGGGTGCCGTTGCTGGGCATTAACCTGGGGCATCTTGGCTTCCTGGTCGATTTATCAGCCATTGATGTGCATAAAGCCCTGGATGAGATTATGGCGGGCGAATATACCGAAGAAAACCGTTTTTTAATTATCAGTGAAATAGAACGGGACGGTGATTATTTCGGTGGCGGCAATGCCTTTAATGATGTGGTGATCCACAAGTCAGATGTCGCCCGTATGATTGAAATTGAAACCTATATTGATGATCGTTTTATGCATTCCATGCATGCTGACGGCCTGATCATATCCACGCCTACCGGCTCTACGGCTTATTCCCTGTCCGGCGGCGGTCCGATTTTATACCCGTCTTTAAATGTTATGGAACTGGTACCTATCTGCCCGCACACCATGAGTAACCGCCCTGTCGTGGTATCCGGTGAAAGTGAAATTGATATTGTCGTTTCGGATCGTTTTTCTACCCAGGCACAGGTCACCTATGACGGTCAGATTAACTTTAACTTAATGCCCGGTGATCATGTTAAAATTATGCGTCACCCTAAACATATCACCATTCTGCATCCTAAAACCTATGATTATTTTAAAATCCTGCGTACCAAGCTGCGCTGGGGTGAAAAACTTCGTAACTAAAATATACCAAACATAAGTCTGAAATAGTTCCCCTATGCTGAATCATATTACCATCAAAAATCTGGCCGTTGTCGATTTTCTGGAACTGGAACTTAACACCGGTTTCAGCGTACTGACCGGTGAAACCGGTGCCGGGAAATCCATTCTTATTGATGCGTTAGGACTGGTACTGGGTGACCGGGCTGAAGCGGCTGCAGTCCGTTACGGCGCTGACCGGGCGGATATTACAGCAGAATTTGAATTAAATAATGCTCAGATCACCCAATGGCTCAGCGATAATGATCTGGACGATGCGGATAATCCATCTGAGTGTCTGATCCGCCGCACCATTAATGCCAAAGGCCGCTCCCGGGGCTTTGTTAACGGTCAGCCAGTCCCCTTGCAGGTATTGCGGGAACTGGGTGAAAAACTGGTCAATATTCATGGTCAGAATACCCACCAGGCCTTATTAAAAACCGATGAACAGCGCCTGCTACTGGATAACTTTGCCGGCAGTAATGCTCTGCGCAAGGAATTAAATCAGTGTTACCAGCAGTGGCAGAAAAAATCCACCGAGTATAAAAAATTACAACAGGATACTTTCGAACGGGATGCCCGGCTGGATCTGCTGCGTTTTCAGGTTCAGGAGATGCAGGAATTTGATTTACAGGAAAACGAACTGCCACAACTTGAAGAAGAGCATAAACGCCTGAGCAATGCCAGCCGACTGATAGAAACGTCTCAAAGTGCTTATTACCGGCTCAGTGAAGATGAAAACAGCATCAGCAGTCAGATCAGTTATACACTGAATGAACTCACTGCCCTTGGCGAACTGGACAGCCGGCTTAATCCCGTACTGGAAATGCTTAATAATGCCTTTATTCAGATTGACGAGGCCGGTTCCGAATTACGTCACTATATTGACAGCCTGGAGCTGGACCCTGAACGCCTGAACTGGCTGGATCAGCGTATTGCCGGTATCTATGATCTGGCCCGAAAACATCATATTGAAGCCGATGAACTTTACCCCCATACTGAAACCCTGAATCAGGAGTTACAGCAACTGGAAAATGCGGATAGTCATCTGGAAACCCTGGAAAAAGAAGTCGAAGCGTTCCGCCGGGAGTATTTTGAACTGGCCGAAAAACTGACCGGTGAACGGGAAAAAGCCAGTCAATTACTGGCTGAGCAGGTCATGTCCCATATTCATGAACTGGGCATGGGACATTGTGTTTTTGAAATCCGCCTGCACAGCACAGACAGTGAGCAGCCGCAATTACACGGCATGGAAGTGATTGAGTTTTATGTAACCACCAATCCCGGACAACCCTTACGGCCTTTATCCAAAGTGGTATCCGGTGGTGAACTGTCCCGTATCAGCCTGGCCATACAGGTTGTAACAGCCCAGTTCAGCGACATTCCAACTTTAATTTTTGATGAAGTGGATGTGGGTATCGGCGGCGGTATTGCAGAAATGGTGGGCAGTAAATTAAGACTTCTGGGCAGCAATTCCCAGGTACTCTGTGTAACCCACCAGGCCCAGGTCGCTTCCCAGGCCCATTGCCATTATTTTGTAGAAAAGCAAAGTGATGACAACAGCACAAAAACAACCATCAGAGTACTGGATAAAGAACAGCGAATTGACGAAATTTCCAGAATGCTTGGGGGAATTAAAATAACTGAACAGACCCGCTCTCATGCAAGGGAAATGCTGGAAGGGAAATAAGCGTTCAGCGTTCAGCGTTCAGCGTTCAGCGTTCAGCGTTCAGCGTTCAGCGTTCAGCGTTCAGCGTTCAGCGTTCAGCGTTCAGCGTTCAGCGAAAAGTTTAAATTCGCTTTTTCTTCAGTCAAGTAAAACTTTAAAATATTTTGTACAAACTTAAAGATAAATTATTTTGCTCTGGCTCTTTCTGAACGCTGAACGCTCAGCACTGAACGCTGCTCTTTTAATCCTGCTCTTTCTGACACTCAGGACAGATGCCGTAAATATAAAGACTGTGATCGGTCATTTTATAACCAAACTTCTCGGCTACCTTGTGCTGGCAGTTTTCAATGGTTTCTTCCATAAACTCTTCCACCTTGCCGCATTGTACACATACCAGGTGGTCGTGATGGCTGCCCTGGTTGAGTTCAAAAACCGAGTGACCGCCTTCAAAATGGTGGCGTGACACCAGGCCGGCACCTTCAAACTGGGTCAGAACCCGGTAAACCGTTGCCAGACCGACATCTTCTCCGGTTTCAAGGAGTTTTTTATAGACATCCTCTGCACTCAAGTGACGCACATCGGCTCTTTCAAGTAACTCAAGAATTTTTAGGCGAGGCAGAGTTGCTTTAAGGCCGGCTTTTTTAAGGTCAATGGTTGTCACGAAACGGGATCCTTAATCTGATACTTATACAGGCTGTGTTTAAATACGTTTACA
This sequence comes from Gammaproteobacteria bacterium, assembly GCA_027009375.1. Lineage (GTDB taxonomy): Bacteria > Pseudomonadota > Gammaproteobacteria > GRL18 > GRL18 > JANELJ01. Next base: position 1,096 of record JALVDE010000055.1, on the reverse strand, counting down.
GGCAGGCAATGAAAGTCTAAAACACATATCTACTGATGCTTTTAGTATAAGAATATTGTATTATCGCACTCTTAATATCAAAGTTAATATCAAAAGTCTAATATCAAACTTTTAGAAAAACAGCACTTAAACAGAGAGCCTGCTTCTGTTAACTGTTGATAGTATACATAATTTATTACATAAATCATTAAAGAAATCACAATAGCAATGCGAAATATTATTATTCTCGGTCTCATCCCTTTTGTTCTGTTACTACCCGCCTGTTCCTGGGTACCTGATCTGTCTGATGTAGGACTGCCACGGGTTCATAAGGTGGATGTACCGCAGGGTAATGTAGTTGAACAGGATCAGATCAATCAGCTGCGTCCCGGAATGAACAAGGAACAGGTACGTTTTGTCATGGGCACCCCGATGCTGGATGATCCCTTCCACAATGACCGCTGGGATTATATCTATCGTTTCAAACCCGGCTATGGTGATATTGAATTTAAACAGGCCTCCTTTTATTTTAATGAAGACGGACGTCTGGTCAATATTATCGGCACCTTCCGCCCCGGAGACAAGCCCGAAAAAGTCCATAGCAGCACTGAAATTGTCGTCGTTCCAATAGAGGATTACGAGGAAGAAGATCAGGGCGAAAAAAGCTACTGGGCTCGTTTTGTTGATTTCTTTTCCTGGACAGATGAACACAGGGGGATCCCTGAGCATGGTGATGTACCGGTGAATCCAAGGGGTGAAGGGGAAGTGGCACCGGGGACGTTGGAGACTTCTCCTCAGACTAGTGGGGAGTAGAGCAGCGTTGAGCGTTGAGCGTTGAGCGTTGAGAAAAAGCATAGAGCGTTCAGCGTTCAGCGTTCAGCGTTCAGAAAAAACTTAGGAGATAAGTTGTAGATGTAGAAGTCTGTCTAAAAGTTTTCTGGCTCTGGCTCTGGCTCTGGCTCTGGCTCTGGCTCTTTCTCAGCGCTGAACGCTCAGCGCTGCTCTTCCCCTTTCTTCATTTTTTTGCCTTCTGCGGCTCGTTTTTTTCTGACTTCTTTTGGATCGGCTATTAGTTTTCGGTAGATTTCTACACGGTCTTTGTGTTCCAGGATTTTGT
>JALVDE010000054.1 GCA_027009375.1 Gammaproteobacteria bacterium | reverse complement strand
TTCTGGAGCAATTAAAAACATCAGAGCACGGGCTTAGTCGGGAACAATTAGCCCGGGAACTGGAAGGGCAATGGCAGTCTGCCCTGAAAACACTTATTAACAAACAATGGGTGGAAGAATATTTTAAAAAAACAGATGACGGATTATCTTCTGCAGTTAAAAATACCGGGCTGACTGATATTAACCGTGTTCCAGGTCTGTCTCTTAATACGGAGCAACAGCAGGCCGTAGAGTATCTAAATGCTCATAGTGAGTCTTATCAGGCTACCTTGCTGGATGGTATTACCGGCAGCGGTAAAACGGAAGTCTATCTGGCTTTTATTGCCCGGCAACTGGAACGGGGCCGGCAGATTCTGGTACTGGTGCCGGAAATTGGTCTCACACCACAGTTAATTTATCGTTTTGAACAGCGCTTTCATGTCACTATTGCCACTTTGCATTCGGGACTCAATAATACCGAGCGTATGAAAATCTGGCAGCAGGCCGGCAATGGTAAAATTCGCATCTTAATAGGTACCCGCTCTGCCGTATTTACCCCCATGCCTGAACTGGGCGCCATTATTATTGATGAAGAACATGATATGTCCTTTAAACAGCAGGACGGTATCCGGTATTCAGCAAAGGATGTGGCTTTAGTACGTGCCAGTCAGGCGGATATTCCCGTTATTCTGGGTTCGGCAACGCCTTCCATGGAATCCCTGTATTTATGCCGGCAGAAGAAAATGGCACAGCTTAAATTACGCCAGAGAGCCGGCGGTGCCCGTTCACCCGAGGTGCACTTAATTGATGTGCGGGGGCAGACTTTACAGCATGGTTTAAGCCGGACTCTAATAGAGCTGATGCAGCAGCATCTGGAAAAAAACAATCAGGTGCTATTGTTTCAGAACCGCAGAGGCTATGCCCCGGTGTTATTGTGTAATAAATGCGGCTGGATCAGTCACTGCCACCGCTGTGATGCCCGGCTGACCTATCATTACCAGCGTAATATATTACGCTGTCATCACTGCCAGAGTGAGCAGTCACTACCTCTAAAATGCCCGCAATGTGGTAATAGTGAATTATCCTGTCTGGGTGTCGGTACTGAACGGGTAGAAAAAACTGTCCGATCATTGTTCCCTGATATTGAGGTGGTGCGCATTGACCGGGATACCACTTCGAGAAAACATGCCCTGCAGGATTTACTGGAATCGGTAAAAGACGGGCAGAAACAGATCCTTATCGGCACCCAGATGCTGGCCAAAGGCCATCACTTTCCCAATGTTACCCTGGTGGCCATTCTGGATATTGATCAGGGACTTTACTCCGTGGATTTTCGAGCCCCGGAACGGCTGGCGCAGCTGATTGTACAGGTTTCGGGACGTGCCGGGCGGGCAGAGAAAAAAGGCCAGGTGGTTTTACAGACCTCTCATCCGGAAGATGAAATGCTCAATGTCCTGCTACAGTCCGGTTATTCCGGCTTTGCACAGAAAGTATTGCAGGAACGCAAAGAATTACAGATGCCCCCTTACGCCTGGCAGGCATTAATACGGGCTGAATCTAATCGTCCGGAACATTACCAAAGCTTTCTGGAATACTGTCTGCATAGTATGAGCGCCATTCAGCAGTCTTCTGCATTACTGAATAATATCCAGTTTCTGGGCCCTGTACCTGCACCCATGGAAAAACGGGCAGGAAAGTTCAGGGGACAGTTACTCATTCAGAGTACTGAACGAAAGGCTCTGCATTTTATTTTAAATAACTTGATTCAGGGAATAGAACAAACTAAGGCTGCACAGAGAGTGCGCTGGTCTATTGATATAGACCCACAGGATCTTTACTGAGATAAAAAATCAATGTGTAAAGTAAGCTGACACATTAAATATGGTTAGTTTGTAAAATAAAAAAACAAAGCCCTGAAATCAGAGCTTTGTTTTTTTTCGCCAACTCACCGGTAAAATCAGGTAAGTTTATTATCCGGAGTGTTATTTCCGACGGCGACGTACAGCACCCATACCAATTAAACCCAGGCCGAGAAGAGCAAAAGAGGCAGGTTCGGGTATTGGATCGGGTACGATGGGATCACCACCTACCAGAATACCGTCAAAAGCCATACCTGAATCATAGGCAGTATCAAGCCAGTTTGTGGTGCCAAACTCCAGTACATAGTTGCCGGCAGCTGCAATAGTATAGGATGAGTGTACCCAGTCAGTATAACCACAGCCAGAACTATAACAACTTCCTGAACTTGAACCCAGTGGAGACCAGTCAGGAGCACCGCCAATAATAGGCACAGATGCTGGAGTTAAGGTGGCTGCTGGCGCAGGCATGCCGTCACCTGGTACTATGGTACCGGAGGATTTAGTACGGGCAGTAAATAATATGGCAATTTCATTAAGTGCATCATCCAGCAGGCGTGCCCATGCGTAATCAGCAAAACCGGCACCATCAGAGGTAATGTAGTTAAAATCAAATTCCAGGTCTTCTCCGGCAGTGGCAGAGAAAACACCGGTTCTTAGCATTGAACCATCGGTTGCACTAGAGTCTATACCAGGAAGGTTGACGCCATTGACTCCACCATCAGTTGATACCCATCCATATGGAGTAGTACTGCCGGGTGCCAGAGTGACATCACCATCAGCAACACCGGTTCCACAGTTACCAGTACAGCTCCAGCTTGAGGGAATGCCGCTGTTAAAGATAGGACTGGCCGATACCTGGGTGCTTAGACCAAGCAGCAAAGCCAGAAAAAGAATTTTTGTTTTCATGTTATTTCTCCATAAATAAATACTGTAGCTATAGACGTTCAATGTTTAATAGCCAAGCTACCTTGCTATTAATATTAAATTAATTAAAAGCAATAACCAGGCCATATATTATTTTTCCTTTATTTTCAAATGGATATGGGTTTTATGAAAAGCAGTAATATTTATACTGTAAAATATCCTGACAATGTTTCAACAAAAATGTGTAGGAAACAGATGACATGGAACCGTTTTATGTTATTGCTGAATATGAAGTGATTATAAGGTTTAAAATAAAAGGAAGCTTTCCAGGAGTGATGCTTTTAATTCTTTGTTCTTTTACGGGTTAAAGGTTAAAATAACGGGTTTTCAATATCGAAAAACAGGATCCTGGCCTTGAAAGATAAACTGCAGACACTGCTTAGCGATGCTATTCAGGTTTTAATAGACAATGGTTCTTTAAACGTTGAAATACCGGTTATTAAAATTGATCGGACCCGTGGTAAAAGCCATGGTGATTTTGCAGCTAATGTTGCTATGATGCTGGCCAAACCCGCCCGAAAAAATCCCCGTGAAATAGCCCAGCTCATTGTGGATGCTCTGCCGGAAAATGATTTTGTAGAAAAAGTGGATATTGCCGGCCCCGGTTTTATCAACTTTTTTGTCAGCAGTGATTCCCGTTTAAGTGTTATCAACCAGGTGCTGGAGCAGGGCGATCAATTCGGCTGTTCAGATAAGGGGGCTGGGCAGACAGTACAGGTTGAGTTTGTATCCGCTAATCCCACTGGGCCGTTGCATGTGGGACATGGTCGCGGTGCGGCCTATGGTGCGACTCTGGCCAATCTGCTGGAGGCTATTGGTTATAAGGTGCATCGGGAATATTATGTCAATGATGCCGGGCGGCAGATGGATATTCTGGCCACTTCAGTCTGGCTGCGTTACCTGGAGCAGTATCAGGTCGCTATTGTCTTTCCCGCCAATGGCTATAAAGGGGATTATATCCGCGATATCGTGGCCGAACTGATCCGTGAGCATGGTGATAGCTATCTGGCGGATGCCGATGCAGTGATGTCTGATCTCCCGGCAGATGAACCCCAGGGTGGAGATAAGGAAGCGCATATTGATGCCCTGATCCAGAAAGCCAAAACACTTCTTGGGGATAACCGCTACCGCTTTGTTTTTGAACTGGCACTGAATTCTATACTGGATGATATTCGTGAAGACCTGCAGGGTTTTGGCGTGCATTATGATGAATGGTATTCAGAGCGTTCCCTGATGGATAAGGGGCTGGTGAATAAGGGTATTGAACGCCTGCGTGAAAATAACCGCGTCTATGAAAAAGGTGGTGCCTTATGGTTCCGTTCTACGGATTTTGGTGATGATAAGGATCGGGTCGTACAGCGGGATAACGGCCAGACCACTTATTTTGCATCGGATATTGCCTATCATATGGATAAGTTTGACCGGGGCTATGCTCAGGTTATCGATGTCTGGGGCGCCGATCATCACGGCTATGTACCCAGGGTAAAAGCGGCTCTGCAGGCTCTGGGCTATGATCCTCAAGCGCTGGATGTACTGCTGGTGCAGTTTGCCAATTTATACCGGGGCGGAGAAAAAGTACAGATGTCCACCCGCAGTGGTTCTTTTGTGACTCTGCGGGAACTGCGTGAGGAAGTGGGCAGTGATGCTGCGCGTTTCTTTTATGTCATGCGTAAATGTGAACAGCACCTGGACTTTGATCTGGATCTGGCCAAGTCCAAAAGTTCGGAAAACCCGGTTTATTATATCCAGTATGCCCATGCCCGTATCTGCAGTGTATTCCGGCAGATGAAGGATAAGCAACTGAATTTTGATCAGACACTTGGGCAGGCAAATCTGGCATTGCTGACGGAATCCCATGAGGATGACATTCTTCAGCAGCTGGCCAGGTATCCGGAAGTGGTGCTGGTTTCGGCCAGTCAGCATGAACCGCATTTAATTGCTCATTACCTGCGGGAACTGGCGAATGCCCTGCATACTTATTATAACGCTCACCAGTTTCTGGTAGAAAATGAAGCCCTGCGTAATGCCCGCCTGGTACTGGTAGTGGCTACCCGCCAGGTGCTGAAAAACGGCCTGGCATTGTTGGGTGTGTCTGCACCGGAGGAGATGTAAATTATGGCTGCAGGCAAAAAAACGGGCAAACGCAGCCGGAAAAAATCCGGAGCAACCCGTAAACCAGAGCATAAAAATTTGATTTTATCCTGGGCAGTTATGGCTGTCCTGCTGGCTGCTTTTGTGGCCTTTCTAATTCATCTGGATCAACTGCCGGAGCAGGGTGAAACAAGGACAGTAAAAACTCAGCCAAAGTCTGAAAAAAAATCTGACCATAAGCCGAAAAGTACAAAAGAACACCAGTTCGATTTTTATACTGTTTTACCGGATCGAGAAGTCGAAGTGAGTCGGCCGGAAAATACCACAGCTAAATACC
>JALVDE010000053.1 GCA_027009375.1 Gammaproteobacteria bacterium | reverse complement strand
TGTAAACGTTCCAGCACCCTGCTCAACACTGTACTGCCAACCTTGGCACCACAGCCACCGCAGCGCATGGGAATTTCCTTTATTTTTTCCAGTGCCTTACCAGAGAGCATATTACTATTGATATCCGGTACCGAAGTTTGCTCCATGGACGGAAACTCTTTAAAAAGCTTCATAAAACGGACATCAATCCAGTCCTTGTACTGCCATACCCAATGCCCCTGAAAGGCAAACGGTCCACGTGATGCCACAGCAGTTCTGTCAGCACAGTTAAGCAGGCTTAAAAAGTGTTTCTGCGGTTTATAGGCGGTTAATTTTTCACCCTGAGCAAACTGCCGCAAATTACGAAACAATGGCGGTCCCTGACGCACGGCATAGACACCGGACTTGGGTCGGGGATGGTTAACCATGGAGGCAATATCTCCGGCTGCAAAAATATTGCTGTGGGATACCGATTGCAGGTAGTCATTAACCTGAATAAAGCCCTTTTTGTCCACTGCCAGCCCTGACTGTTCAGGCCAGTCAGGTGGACTGGCACTGGTACACCAGATCACTGCATCCGAAGTAATGACTGAGCCGTTTTTACAGCCCAGAAGTCGTTTGTTCCCAGGTGTATCCAGTTCTATATTATTAATAAAGGTATCGGTTAACAGATTAATTTGACGCTGTTTAAACAGTTTTTTAATGCGTCGCTGAACGGATTGATTATGTGAGGGTAAAATAGTCTGATCGGCGGTAATTAATGTGTATTTTAGTGTTTTGCCATTAACATAACGGCCTTTCTGAGTCAGTTCCCTTGCCAGTCGAAACTGCACCGCCATAATCAGTTCAACACCGCTGGCACCGCCGCCAACCACACAGATATGTTCAAATTCATTATTATTTAAAGCCTGATCGATTATGCGGTCCAGCTGGGTTATAAAGGCTTTAACCGGTTTTACGGGGATGGCATATTCCCGTACACCGGGAATATTAAAATCATCAGGAGTAGAACCAATATTAATGGACAACAGATCATATTTCACCGGGGGACGATGATCGGAATAAACCAGTCGCTGCTGCGGGTCAATACGGGTCACAGCCGTATGGTACAGACGGGCATGGGCAAACTCAGCCAGAGGCCTTAAATCCAGATGCACATCATCAAAACTGTATTGCCCGGCAATAAAGCCCGGCAGCATACCCGAATACGGGGTATGTATATCACTGGCCAGCAGGGTAATTCTTAAACCCGGCAACGGATTCATGGCAAACATTCTTAATAGTCCGACATGACTATGTCCGCCACCAATAAGCACAAGTTCTTTAACGGCAATATCTGGCTGGCTGTTCAAACATCTGATCCGGTTTTGAAATATTAAAAAGGAATGATTTACTGATATTGATTTTAACAATAGTGAGTGTGTTTTTCCAGGCGGCTGTTATTAGCAGCCTATTTTATAACAGGCATAAAAAAAGCCCATTTAAAAAATGGGCTTTCAGGCTTTAAACCTGTATCGCTAAAATATCAGAAACGAATCATGCAGTGCATTTCTAGTAGCATCCTGCTAAATAGTTGCGCCTTATTTTTATCGCTGAACCGTTTCTATTAAAACATTTTATCAATTCAGGTTTTTGCTCCCCCGTTCCCCTTAGTAGGATTTATTTTGTGCTTTATATAAAAACACATACAACTACAGAAGAAAAGAAGGGAAAACCCTAATATTTCATAAAAACACAGCTAACCCACTGTATTTTAAAGATTAACTCTTATATAAAAACCATAAATTATTTGAAATACAATATCATATTTACCATATAAGATTTAGTTAATATGTTTTTTTAATCGAAAAAACTGGTTTTTTAATAATTTACAGTGTAATTACAACATTGACTTACAGATATCGAACAATACAATGTACCAGTTCCTGTTCTACAAGGTTCCAGTCATGATACACCGGTTCAATCAGCTCCACACGACTGTCTGAGGTATAACTGGATTCTTCCCTGCTGATTTGATCATCCATACGGTTAATGACAATCCAGCCCGATTCAGTGCGGAAAATCCCTTTAACACGGGTAAAATTCTGATTATTGGCCCATTTCATCAGGCATTGTTCATCAAACAGGATATTAGCCTTGAAAATCCATCCGCAACCATAGTAATCCTGACCGTTATTTTCAAAGCGACGCCAGTCACAGGCCATTTCCTCTGAATCATCAGAAACCTCGCATTGTCCGGCATTTTCCTGATGACTGTGTGCATGACTGTCTTCATGACAAGGCTCATCGTGTTTATGTCCGGTTTTGTACGGATGGGCATTGGGATAAACCGCTTCACGTTGTGGATCACGAGGAATATCCAGTAACTTTGAAGCAAAAACACCGTGTTCTATACATTCAACATGGGCCTTGGGCAAGCTGAATTGCTGAGTAAATTCAAAAAAATAATTTTTTTCAGCTTCCGAAGTTAGATCACATTTGCTGGCCAGCAGTACATCGGCAATATTAAGCTGATCCCTGAAGGTTTCATTATTAAGATAACGTTTATCCCGTAGTCTTTTTGCTTCAACCAGGCAGATGGTAGCCCGTAAATCCAGAACTTTTGCATAAAACTCACCGGTCAGTGTTTCAACAACTTTCAATGGATGCCCCACCCCGGTCGGCTCAATTAAAATCCGTTGGGGATCAGCCTGCTTTATCAGCAGATTAAGTGCCATCTGCAATGGCAGACCTGCTGCACAACAGATACAGCCGCCAGGCACTTCTTTAATAAAAGCACCTTCCTTAACCTGATTCTGTTCCAGTAAAGCACCATCAATCCCAATATCACCAAACTCATTAACCAGTACCGCCCAGCGACTGCCTGCCGGTCTGGATTTGAGTAACTGTAAAATAGCCGTTGTTTTACCGCTGCCCAGAAATCCGGTAATAAGATTAGTGGGTATTGCCTTAAAATTTGTACTCATAAATAAACCTGAAAAATACTTAAATGTTTAAATAGGGTTAAATACAGGCTGTGTAACCCGTGAAAAATATACTTTTATTTCAATCTTTGCCTGAAAGTTCGAGAAAGTGCTATTCAAACAAATAAACAAATCCCTGCAGACATTCCGGAATTTGTTTTTTAACTTAAAGAACTCATAAAATCAGAAAGTTACCTTAAAAACTTGATTTATAGTGATAAATTACACAAATTAAGTATAATTAGAGACAAGTTCTGTTAAAGGTTATCTTTAAGGCTCTTTTTTCCAGTTTTTCTACTTAAAATTAGTTGTCTGTTTAAATTTGGCAACTTAAAGCAGAATAAGGGCAAAAGACAGGATAACAAATCTGCAGGCGGCTTTTATATCATTTTTTAATACTATTTAATACACCCGTTCAGGTATCAGGTTTACATAAAACTTATGCTAAAAAAGCTATTTGTCATCATTTTTCACACTATTCCATACCGTCTGGTTTTGTTAACTTTACCGACAGTTTTGCTGTCTAATACCGCACTCGCCCTGGGGCTTGGCGATATTAATGTACTTTCAAAGTTAAATGAGCCTCTGGACGTTGAAATAGAGATTCTGGATGCTGGTGCCGTTCCCATTGATGATATCATTGTTAGAAATGCTCAAAGACAAACCTATAAGAAAGCCAATCTGTTCAGCCCTGAGGTTTTTAACAAGGTTCATTTTAAAGTTATTAAAAAGCCCAATGGCACTGTTGTTGCAAAACTGACCTCAAAAAGACCCGTTAAAGAACCTTTTATTACCTTTATAGCGGATATGAGATGGCGTAACGGACATATCAGTCGTGAATACACCTTTTTACTGGACCCACCTAAATTTGTACAAAAACACAGTCAGCCCAGATATACGGCCAAAAAACCTTTAGCTAATAAAAAGCCATTAACTAACAATAAAAAGAAGCCTTTAACCAGTAAAACAACGGTAACAACAGCTCAGAAAAACTATCAGCACATTATTGCCAGTCATCGCAGCGAGCGGAGCTATACAACCCGGCGTTCCGATACCCTGTGGAAAATAGCAGAAAAGTTTCGTCCCGATAGCGGAGTGAATACCTGGCAAACCATGCAGGCTATTTTTGTACTGAACCAGAATGCTTTTATTAACGGTGATATTAATCTGTTAAAACAGAATCAGACACTCTCCCTGCCCGACAGCAATGAGGTACGACAGATTAACGGCAAAGTACCTTTAAAGAAAAGTGCTGGCAAAACAGGCTCTCATTCAGAAAGTTATGAACTTACTGCTCAAAAATCACCCAGTCGAGTTATTGAACCGACCAGACGACACAGTAAATCTTCTGTCAGAAATGAGGAGAAATCTGCTGATAAAGAACAGTTGGCAGAGGAACAGGGCCGATTAAAAATCATTCCGCCTAACGAGACCCTGATTAATAAGCCAGTGACCAGTAAAAAAGATTTATTGCTTATAAATAAAGCTCTAAAAACATCAATGGATACCATTAAGTTACTGCAGACTGAGAACGAAATTCTTATTTCCCAGGTTGACAGTCTTAATGAGAAAATCAACACGCTCGATTCACAAAACAGTGATCTGAGTAAGCAGATTACTGAGATCACTCGTTTATTAAAAGATATGCGCACCACTGAAGATCTGAAAAACGCGAGACTGGGTACGGAGTCTAAAGTTATCGCCAGCAATGAAGTTAATACTTTAGAAGCAACTCAACAAACTCAGGAACGGGATGAGCAAAGTAAAGAATCCCGTCTCAGTATTGCCTCAACTGACCAGAACAGGGATGAAAATTCAGTCCTGAGCATTGAATCGACAACCACTCAGGTAAAGACTTCTCAACGTACTTTTTTACAGGAATTATTATCCAACCCTATCAACACCCTGGCCCTGGCAGTATTTGCAATTATTGTTTTAATCGGCAGTTATCTTGCCTTTAAAAAACAAAAAGGCCGTGATACCCACCAGCCTGCTTCTACACATGATGATCAACCAGTACTGTCCACTTTTCAACATAAGCCTTCTGCGGCAGTACCTGAAAAAAATGTCGTTGAACGCTCAGTTAACAACAGTCCTTCAGAACAGGTGAAGAAAACAGAGCCCCTCATAGAAAAAAATGAAGATGACATGGATTTCTTCGAATATTTTGAAAAGAAAATCAATGCGCCGGATGAAACAGATAGTAGTACTTCAAAAAGTACCGCCAGTGTACAAATCACCTCAGAAGACAGTACTGAAAACAGCAAGGATGTTGATTTTTCTCTGGATCTAAGCGAAAAAGATATTGAAGATTACGAACAAAGTATTTCACAACAAGAAGCTGATACAGAGGAAACTGTACAGCGCTCTATACCTGAAGCATTAAGTGAGGTTGATACCTATTTTGCTTATGGTAATTATGATGAAGCAGAAAATATTCTTACCAGTGAAATTATCAAGGCACCGCTGAATAAGGATTTAAACCTGAAACTTTTTGAATGTTATGCTCTGGCCAATAAGCGCTATGAATTTATTCAGCATGCTAAACAGGTTATTAATATGTTAAATGAAAACATGGTATTACGTCATCGGGTTGAAAATGTATACCAGCAGGCCTGGAACGAAACACTGGATATTACTCAATTATCCTGAGCCGAATATTGTTAATCAGCTTTTATTTAAGCTAAAGGCTTTTATTTAAGCTAAAGGCTTCAATTTCCGGTAAAGGGTTCTTTCACTGATACCCAGCTTATCAGCCAGACTTTTCTGGTTTCCCTGGTAATGCCGACTCAGCCATTGTAAATATTCCTGTTCACATTGTTCCAGCGGTACAATACCCGTAACTGAAAAAGCGTCTTCCTGAATATGAGCAGTCCGCTTGTCCAGCTTTATATCATCCGGTAAATGTTCCAGTTCAATTATTCCGTCATCTGCCATCACCCGGGCATATTCCAGAATATTTCTCAGTTCACGAATATTACCGGGAAAGAAATACTCGGAAAAAAATGCCAGTACCTGGTCCGACACCTGCAATGTCCTGTTTTTTGAAATACGGTTAAGTATGGTTTCAACCAGTAATGGTATATCACTACGGCGTTCCCTCAGAGTCGGCAGGCGAATGGGAAAGGTACTAATGCGGTAGTACAGGTCTTCTCTAAACAGTCCTTTTTTAACCATGGTCTTGAGATCTTTATGGGTCGCACAAATCAGTCTGAAGTTACTGTTTTTTTGCTCTACTCCACCTACTCGTCTGAATGTCCTTGTTTCTATAAGACGCAGTAATTTAACCTGCAATGATAGAGGAACATCACCAATTTCATCCAGAAACAGGGTACCTCCTTCAGCCTCTTCCACCAGGCCTTTCTTTTTAAGTACAGCTCCGGTAAAAGCCCCTTTTTCATGACCAAACAGCTCACTTTCAAATAAAGATTCTGATAAACCTGAACATTCAACAGTGACACAGGCAGAAGAATGGCGGGCACTGGCCTGATGAATGGCATGGGCCACCAGCTCCTTACCGCTGCCGGATTCTCCTAATAACAATACAGAAACATCATGCCCTGCAACCCGGTTAATAAGACCCAGGAGACGGTTAAAACTGACAGACTTACCCACCATTCCCTGCGGACCGGCAATGGGACTGGCATGTTTAACTGTCTTCATAACTTCTAGGAAGTAATTTTTGCCCTCTGCGCTCTGTACCGGATATAAGGATACATCAACGTGCACATCTCCAAATTGGGTATGATGAATATGCAGCACCCGCTGGTTTTTTCTGGTCTGTTTTGCTTTCAGCAGTGGACAGGATTCCCCTTCCTGATCACAGCTGCGTGTGTAATGATGCGAGACTGAGTAACAGTAATTCCTGGAAACATCCGCAGGAATATTATCTGTAAAAGATACATTTTCAGGTTCATGCTGCAGGGCATAAATCTGCCGGTAACTGTCATTGGCACGAATTATTCTATAATCTTCTGCAATCAGTACCGCCGGATCTTCATAAGCATCAACTATATCCTGTAAATTTAAAATGGGTTCATTAGTCATAGTCTGCAGGCTGACCTTTTTAAAGAATTATATTTTTGATAATAATAGCACTTGTTGAGAGCCAATCTTATCAAACCTAAATAAATACCTTATTTTTAAGTAAACCACTTTACTTTTAGCTGAAAAAAGTTATTATAAATTAAAAATAATAGACTATAACTCAGACAAACCAATAACAATATAATAATTATAAAATTAGTGTTTACATACTTTTTAACTAGCTCTTAAGTTAAAAAAAGCCAGTAACAAAACTAATAATAAAAGCTGATAACAAACAGCAAAAAAATAATTAATAGGCATTTAAATGATTAAAGCTTATTAATATTAATGAATACCAATTCAGGTCTATACCTGTAAATATATTTAATTAAACTTGCTCTGTTTAATTGCAGGCAACAAAAAGTAAATTATTATTCATTAATATAACAATATTGGTTACCTCATTCCTTCCAGTATTATTTAAAATACTTATAGATCAGGTTTATGGAAGCTCTACCGAACTATCAAGATTTTATTTAATTGTATTTATTACTTTAAATTAAAAAATTTATACCACATATCAGGAGAATATAAATTATGGCTCATGTCGTTATTATTGGTGCTGGAACTGGCGGTATGCCCTGTGCGTACGAAATGCGAGATGCTCTGGGCAAAGATCATCAGGTAACTATGATCAGTGAAAATGAAACCTTTGATTTTACCCCATCAAACCCATGGGTGGCAGTCGGCTGGAGAACTCGTAAAGATATCAGTTTTGAAGTTCGTCCATACCTTGAAAAACGTGGTATTAATTTCATCGCCCACCGGGTAGATAAAATTGATCCTGATAATAATGAATTAACCCTCAATAACGATGAAAAAGTCTCTTATGACTACCTGGTTATTGCCACAGGTCCAAGACTGGCTTTTGAAGAAGTCGAAGGTTCCGGCCCATCAGCCCATACCCAGTCAATCTGTAACCTGCCCCATTCTGAAACCGCATTCCAGGATTTCGAAAAACTGGCGGCTGATCCCGGCCCTGCAATTGTTGGTGCTATGCCCTTTGCCAGTTGTTTTGGCCCGGCCTATGAATATGCCTTTATTCTTAACCGCGAGCTACAAAAACGTAAGTTAAGAGATAAAGTCCCCATGACTCTGGTTACTTCAGAACCTTATATTGGACATCTGGGCCTGGGCGGTGTGGGTGATTCCAAAGGTATGCTGGAATCAGAACTGCGTCAGCACGACATTAAATGGATCTGTAATGCCAAAACCACCAAAATTGAAGCCGGTAAAATGTATGTTGATGAGCTTAATGACGATGGCTCCATCAAGGAGCAGCATGAGCTGGAATTTAAACATGGTATGATGCTGCCAGCCTTTAAGGGGGTAGATGCTGTGGCCAGTGTAGAAGGCTTATGTAATCCACGCGGCTTTGTTATTGTAGACAAGCAGCAGCGTAGTCCCAAATACCCTAATATTTTCTCAGCCGGTGTCTGTATTGCTATCCCTCCTGTTGAAGCAACACCTGTCCCTACTGGCGCACCTAAAACCGGTTATATGATTGAGTCCATGGTAACGGCCATTGTGCACAATATTTCTGATGAACTAAACGGTAAGCAGCCAACTCACGAAGGTACCTGGAATGCTATCTGTCTGGCTGATATGGGTAATACGGGTGCAGCATTTGTGGCTATTCCACAAATACCACCACGTAACCTGGCCTGGTTCAAGAAAGGTAAATGGGTACACCTGGCCAAAATCGGATTTGAGAAATACTTTATCCGTAAGATGAAGTCCGGTTCCAGTGAACCTGTTTATGAAAAATATCTGTTAAAAGCATTAGGTATTAATCGCCTGAAATAATAACAGACATTGCTCCTGTAACATTAAACCTGAAACTTTAAAGGCCGTTTCCTGTAAAGGAAACGGCCTTTTTTAATCAGTAATCCGGTACACTTCCACCACATTGGGGAGTTGACTGATCCGGTTTAAAGCCCTGCTTAACTGGGCGATACCCGCAATTTCCAGAGTCAAACGCATTCTCGCTGAATAGTCCGCCTTATTGGTCGAGGTATTAACCCCAAGCACATTAATTTCAAGATTAGCCAGAATGGCCGTAATATCTCTTAACAGCCCCTGTCTGTCCATGGCTATTAACTCAATCATGACGGTATAACACTGATTAATTTCATGGTTCCACTCCACTTCAATTAAACGTTCACTATTTTCCTCCAGGGCGTGCTGTACATTATGACAGTCACTTCTGTGAATGGTTATACCTCTGTGTTTGGTTATAAATCCGACAATTTCATCACCGGGCACGGGTTTACAGCATTGAGCAATCTGGGTCAGCACATTATCAACACCATAGATGGTCACATCACCCGATCCCTGAGGCAGCAGCTCAATGGTCTGCTGAATCGGTGCTTCCGGCTCATGGTGTTCTTCATTATGACCACCGAGTTCCTGAATAGTGGCCGCAATCTGTCCCGTGGTAATTTCTCCACGCCCTATTTCAGCAAATAACTGTTCCGCTGATTCAAGCTGAAATCTCTCTGCCAGTTTTTCATGAGAAATATTGCTTATTGCCAGCCGGTGCAGTTCTTTTTCCAGAATATCTCGTCCCGCCAGAACATTTTGATCATAATTTTGCTGTTTAAACCAGTGCCGAACCTTAGCCCTAGCCCGGGAAGTTTTTAAATAACCCAGCTGCGGATTTAACCAGTCCCGACTCGGTGAGCCGTTTTTGGTAGTAAGGATTTCTACCTGCTGACCGCTTTTAAGTTCATAGGTTAAGGGCACCATTTTGCCATTAACCTTGGCACCACGACATCGGGCACCAACTTCTGTGTGGACATAAAAAGCAAAGTCCAGAGGGGTTGCTCCCTGCGGCATATCAATGATCTCACCATCTGGAGTCATCACATACACCCGGTCCTGGAATACTTCAGATTTAAAGCGGTCAATAAAGTCACCGGCATCTTTTTCTTCATCTTTCCATTCCAGTAATTGTCTTAACCAGGCTATTTTCTGCTCATAATGCCCACTTTGTTTACCGCCTTCCTTATATCGCCAGTGTGCTGCCACTCCATATTCAGCGTGTTTGTGCATTTCAAAGGTACGTATCTGTATTTCCAGGGTTTTACCCTGTGGGCCGATGACTGCCGTATGAATGGACTGATAATTATTTTCTTTGGGTGTGGCAATATAATCATCAAATTCATAAGGAATGTGTTTCCAGAGGGTATGCACAACACCCAGAGCATGATAACAGTCTTTAAGCTCCTTAACATGGATACGCACGGCACGCAGATCATAAAGCTGATGAAAACCAAGATGCTTACGCTGCATTTTTTTCCAGATACTGTAGATGTGTTTGGAGCGACCGGTCACCTCAGCTTCAATATTATTCTTTTTCAGATTGTCCTGAATTATTTGCACCACATCTTTAATATACTTATCACGGTCAACCTTGCGCTCAGATATATAACGGGCAATTTTTTTATAATTAACTTCATCAAGATACCGAAAAGCCAGATCTTCCAGTTCCCATTTTAACTGCCAGATCCCAAGACGGTTGGCCAGAGGTGCATAAATTTCAGCGGTTTCACTGGCAATGAGCTTCTGTTTTTTGGGAGGCAGAGAATCCAGCGTGCGCATATTATGCAGCCGGTCCGCCAGTTTAATCATGACTACCCGGACATCTTCTGCCATGGCCAGCAGTAATTTACGCAGATTTTCCGCTTTTAAGCCTTCTTTTTTAATATTGCCGTTCTGATCCGGTTTTAAATTAGCAAAAGCTTTCATTTTGGTGACGCTGTCGACCAGCGTAGCCACTTCTTTACCGAATTTTTCTTCCAGCTGCTCCAGGGTAATGTCTGTGTCTTCAACGACATCATGCAGCAGGGCGGCCATTAAGGAAGGGGTATCAAGATTGAGGGATAGTAAGATCTCTGCTACTGAAATAACATGAAAAACATAAGGTTCACCGGAGGCTCTAACCTGATCCTTATGTGCCTCATTAGCAAAATCAAAAGCCTGACGAAGCAGATCCAGATCAATATTAGCCTGTGACTCCATAATTTTACCCTCCAGAGCATTAAAACGCTCCAGGGGTGTATCATGAACATCAGCAACTGCTTCTACGTAAACCATATCCCGGACAAATCCCAACTATCATGTCAGATAACATTTAAGAAAATTTTTATTTAAGTATGTGTTTAAAGTAAAATTAAAGATTATTAATAAGAATACACCATAACATTATAAAATCTATTACTATTTACTTTAATTTTGTGATTAATAATAGAGCATTCAAGTCAGGAATTAAAAATATGAAAAAAATAGTTATATTTGCTTTTGCACTGCTTTTACAGACTGTAAGCTATGCTGACTCTCATTACCCTGTCAGGGGCATGTCTATGCAGGAAGTTATTCAACAGCAGGGAGAACCCGAAACCAGAAAAGGACCGGTAGGAAACCCGCCCATTTCACGCTGGGTTTATAAAGACTTTAGTGTTTATTTTGAAGACGGTACGGTTATTCACTCTGTTAAAAATCAGAAAAAATCGATTTATTTGAATAAGTAACCGGTATATATAACTCAGACCTCTGAGGACTGTTTTAACTTAAAATAACGGATGGTTTTCAGAGCCAGTAATATAAGTGGTGTGGCATGCATTAGCAGATCAAAAATATCTATGGGCTTAACCAGATTGCCCGCCATCAGCATCGTTATTTTTTCCAGTAAATGAGGCTGACCGCCTATTGGCGCTGTGCCCAGAAAAATAGTCAGTATTAGTAATACCGGAAAACTGAAATTATCCAGCCATTTCATTGTATATCCTTTTCAAATTATATGAAGTTATTAGTTTCCTGATACCGTATAAGTTTCAGGTACATAGCAAATGATTAACAATATCATCATTTTCTAATGCGTCGGGTAGAATATTCTATTTTTTGAAAAATTACCAGTTCTGTATATTATTTAATCAATTTCTGACTATAATCAGCTTATGAACCGATCATTTATACAAATCGTCCACCTGTCCGCTATTCTTATTTATGCCGCCGGTACTTATTCTCAGGCAAATGATAATGAATTTGAAGACACTCAATCTGGGCCGCAAAGTATTCCCTATAGTCAAAAACCGGCTGAATTTATTGATACCCCATATGCTGATGAGCAGAATGTTCTGTTCGAATTTTTTCTCGATGATCCGAATAAAATCCATTCCGCTTTATTCTGGCTGCGCTCCTATATGAATACCCTGATGGCAGAACCCTATGGTCTGGCACCGGAGTTCATGAATATTATTGTTCTGATCCACGGTACCGAAATTGTTACCCTGGCAAAAAAGAATTATCCAAAATACCAGAGTGCAGTTAAGCGTATGATTTATTATGAACAACTGGGTGTTGAATTTCGTGTCTGCGGTGATGCCGCTAATGATTTTGGTTATAAACCGGAAGATTTTTATAGCTTCGTTAAAATTATACCCAATGCCATGGCAGAAATGGCCCATTGGCAGAATCAGGGTTATGCCCTGATCCGCCCGCTGGTTTTTGAGAAAAAATTCTCCGTTGAAGATATTCGTTAACCGGTAAAAAATAAAGTATCACTCTCAATTATTCCCTTCCATTTCCCCGAAAACTCAAGGATAATATTTGCTTCTTAACAGGAGTATTTGATGAAGTTCAGTGTTGAAGAATTCCGCAACTGGGAAAACAAAAAAGTCACTTTATTGGGCATGTCCGGGGTCGGAAAAACCTATTTATCCACCTTATTAAGAGATTCCCAATGGTTTCATTTTTCCGGGGACTACCGCATAGGTACCCGCTATCTTGATGAACCCATTATGGACATGATTAAGCAACAGGCCATGCAGGTTCCCTTCCTCAAGGAATTACTCAGAAACGACTGGATATCCATCAAAAACAATATCAAGGTTCACGATCTGGGTCCGGTACTAAGCTATATCGGCAAACTTGGCGATCCCGAACAGGGTGGAGTGGAACTGGAAGATTTTATCCAGCGTCAGGCCTGTTATCGCGAGGGTGAAATAGCCGCCATGCATGATGTGCCTTCTTTTATAGAAAAAGCTCAGAAAATTTACGGCTACCAGCATTTTGTTAACGATGTCGGCGGCAGTTTGTGTGAGCTGGATGAACCCT
Source organism: Gammaproteobacteria bacterium (assembly GCA_027009375.1). Lineage (GTDB taxonomy): Bacteria > Pseudomonadota > Gammaproteobacteria > GRL18 > GRL18 > JANELJ01. The sequence continues at coordinate 3,415 of JALVDE010000053.1, read as the reverse complement.
CGGTAATCGATACCCTGGTTAAACACACCATGATCCTCTACATCCAGGTAACCGATAAAGAAGAAGAAAACAAACTGATTGAACGAGCCAAAAGCGCACCCAAACCCCTGTACTACCGTCCGGATTTTCTACAGGAACAACTGGCTGTTTATCTTGCTGAAAACAACCTGCAATATGCCGCCCAGATGAATCCCGATGAATTTACCCGCTGGATTTTTCCACGCCTGTTTCACTCCCGGATCCCGCGCTATGAAGCGATAGCCGGACCCCACGGTTATACGGTCACTTCTCAGGAAGTAGCCCAGGTCAGGGATCAGAATGATTTTCTTGAGTTGCTCGAAACCGCCATTGCCCGTGCCGAATAAGTGAGATAGCTATGCCTCTGGTTGCCCATAATCAACTCCCCTCCTTTGAACGCCTCCGTCACGAAGGGATACGTGTACTGCCGCCCGATGCCGCCATGCATCAGGACATCAGAGAACTGCATATCGGCCTGTTAAACATGATGCCTGATGCCGCCCTGGCCGCCACAGAACGGCAGTTTTTCCGGCTCATTGGAGAAAGCAACCCCATTGCCCAGTTTTATGTGCATCCCTTTACACTGTCAGAAATTCCCCGCTCTGAGAAGGCTCAGGCCTATATTGATCAATATTATGAAAGCTTTGATACTATCAGAAATATGGGTCTGGATGCCCTGATTGTTACGGGTGCCAATGTGGCCGGTCCACAGCTTTCACAACAGCCCTTCTGGAACCCCTTAATTGAAGTATTTGACTGGGCATGGAAAAACGTAACGTCCACCCTGTGCTCCTGTCTGGCCACCCATGCGGTTATGGAGTTTCGATATCAACAGAAGCGGGTACACCAGGGGCATAAAATATGGGGCGTCTATCCGCACCATATTGTTGACAAAAGCCACCCGCTTATTAACGATATCAATACCCGTTTTGACATACCGCATTCACGCTGGAATGCGGTTTCCGCACAACAGTTTAAAGACCGTCGGTTAAAAATTCTGGTGGAATCAGACAGCGGCATGGTTCACCTGGCCACCAGTGAAGACGGCTTTCGTACTATTTTTTTTCAGGGTCATCCTGAATACGATACCATCTCTTTATTAAAAGAATATAAACGCGAAGTACTGCGTTATCAGCAGGGAGACATATCTGACTATCCACCCTTTCCTGAAAATTATCTGGGTACTTTTGCCAAAGCCGTTCTTAATGAATACCGTTACAGAACACAGCAGGCTATAGAAAGAAATACCGAATTACCCGAGTTTCCGGAAAAACTGATCCAGAATACCATTGATAATACCTGGCACGATTCAGCCGTAGAAGTGGTCGGCAACTGGATGGGACTGATTTATCAGCTGACCCATAAGGAACGGCATCTGCCCTTTATGGACGGTATTGATCCTGATAATCCGCTTAATTTATAAATGTTATTATTCTCCCGGATTATACTCCGCCTTACCCAGGTCAGTGTACTAATATTATTTTCATACTTTTCAACGCTCCATGCCGCCCCTTTAAAAATCGCCGTTGCCAGTAATTTTTCCACTCCGCTTAAAAACCTTGCACAACAGTTTGAAACGCAAAACCAGCAGAAAATTCTGATTATCAGTGGTTCCAGCGGTAAACTCTATGCCCAGATCATTAACGGTGCTCCCTATGATGCCTTTTTTTCTGCAGATAAAAAACGTCCCCAGTTACTGGATCAGCATGGGCATGCCGTAGCAGGTAGCCGCTTTACCTATGCCTATGGGCAACTCATTCTCTGGAGCCCTGCCCCTGATCTCATTAACCACAGCAATGACGTTCTGTTTAGCAAACAGTTCAGGCATATTGCCATGGCCAATCCCCGTCTGGCACCTTATGGCCGTGCTGCTCAGGAAGTACTGGAAACTCTGGGCTTGTGGCAGGCACTAAAATCCCGAACCATAAGAGGAGAAAATATTGCCCAGACCTGGCAGTTTGTTAACAGCGGTAATGCACCACTGGGTTTTGTGGCCCGTTCTCAGGTTTTTCATCCTGAGCACAAAGCCCGTGGATCATGGTGGAGCATTCCGGAAAAATACTACTCCCCCATAGAACAGCAGGCCGTGCAGTTAACGGATAATAATGCTGTTAAATCATTTCTTGCCTGGATACAGACTCCTGCTGCAATGGAAATCATCCGCTCTTTTGGCTATGGAATACCTGATGCTCAATGAACACGATTTAAGCGCCCTTTTTATTACTTTGAAACTGGCCGGCCTGTCCACCCTGCTGTTGCTGATCATCGGTACGCCCATTGCCTGGTGGCTGGCTCGCAGCCAATGGCGCTTTAAATTTCTGCTGGAAGCGATTATTGCTTTGCCCCTGGTGCTCCCGCCTACTGTACTGGGCTTTTATCTGCTCATTGCCCTTGGACCTAACGGGCCGGTTGGAGGTCTTTCTCAATGGCTGGGGGGGCAATCTCTGGCATTTACCTTTACCGGCCTGGTTATCGGCTCGGTGTTCTATTCCATGCCCTTTGTTATTCAGCCCCTGCAGGGTGCTTTTTCTGCTATCGGCAAGCGTCCCCTTGAAGTCGCTGCTACTTTAAGAGCTGGGCCGGTAGACCGTTTTTTTACGGTGGCCGTACCGCTGGCTCAGTCCGGATTTCTTACTGCTGCTGTACTGGGTTTTGCTCATACCATTGGGGAGTTTGGTGTTGTGCTTATGATAGGCGGCAATATTCCCGGCGAAACCCAGGTATTATCCATTGCCATCTATGATCATGTTGAATCCATGGAATATACTCAGGCACACTGGCTGTCTGCCGGACTGCTGCTGTTATCTTTTATTATGCTGCTGGGTGTTTATGGCCTTAACCGGCGTTTTTCAGCTTTAGTGAGAAATTAATTTATGAGCATTAAAGCCCGTTTTAATCTGCAGCATGATAATTTTGTACTGGATATTGATATTGAAATTCCATCCCGGGGCGTTACTGCCATATTTGGCGATTCAGGCTGTGGTAAAACCACGTTACTGAGAAGTATTGCCGGGCTGGAACGCTGTCAGCAGGGGTTTCTGCAGATTAACGATACCGTCTGGCAGGATAATACCCTTTTCGTTCCCACAGAAAAACGCAGTATCGGCTATGTCTTTCAGGAAGCCAGCCTGTTTGACCATCTTAATGTATTAAAAAATATACAGTACGGCTGCTCCAGGGTTCCTGACAGTGAACGCAGTATTAAACTGGAACAGGCTATTGATCTACTGGCTCTTACCCCTCTGCTTAAACGAAATACTACTCAGCTATCCGGCGGTGAACGTCAACGGGTCGCCATAGCCAGGGCACTGGCCAGCAGCCCCAAAATTCTGCTGATGGATGAGCCCCTGTCTGCACTGGATTTAAAGCGCAAACAGGAAATCATGCCCTTTCTTGA
>JALVDE010000052.1 GCA_027009375.1 Gammaproteobacteria bacterium | reverse complement strand
CAACCTGGTATCTGGACGGAATTCAACAGCTGGATTAATGGCTAACAGACAAATTAATTAAGCAATTCAATATATTAGAAATATATTATGGTTGTAAAAATTAGTAATATCCCTAATGATTAAAGGTTTAATTGATTGTTATTATAGTGATTACCTGACTGAAACAGCTGTTTTAGAAACAATGGTCCTAATAATGCTTTCAAAATAGGTTCCAGGATAAAGTTCTAAAGGGGAGAATCATGGAATATAAAGATTACTCTCCAGATCAGCAATAATAATATTAATTCAGGTTCAGGTTAGTTCATCTGCATCAAACTTTTATAAATTAATGTGTAACTGCTCAGCGTATTTAGATTTTGTGCCAGTTCAAGGCATTTTCGCACGGAAAATGTGAGCGTATATCAATACGTGACCATTTGAGTACGAAAATAACGCCGAAATGGTGCAAAAGATGAATACGCTGAGTAGTTACACTAATGTAAGTGGGGATACTAATATGACTACCATTGGAAAATTTTGTGTTAACTGTACAGCTGCAGCCATTGCAGTGGTTTCTTTTATTACACTGGCAACATTAATCTGGGTTTCCATGCTCTGATTATTTAGCGATCCGGGTTCCTGACAGAGCCCGGTATTGCACCTGAATTTCTTTTCTTAAATATTTTCCTGTAAAATTCTCTTTTGTATCAGTCCATAGCTGATTTTAATCATTACTTTTTTAATTTATTGTATTTTCTGTAACCCATATCACATCACTTAAACAGTAAAATTATCACAATACAGAGCATTACTTAGTGTTTAAATTAATGTTCAAACGAGGTTTAATCAATGAAAAAGCTTACTCTATCTATACTGGTATCAGCAGTACTGTTTTCTTCCACCATTGCAGTGGCACAGAACAAGGAACAGTTAGTTCAGGAAAGCCGCCAGACCGTTAAGGCATTTGGCAAAACCTTAAAAGGTGAATTAAAAGCAGCCATTAAAAAAGGTGGACCGGCCAATGGCATTGAGGTCTGTAATACTAAAGCCATGAAAATTACCGAAGCCGTCAGCAAGGAACATGGTGTCCAGTTAAGCAGAACCTCATTAAAAACCCGTAATGACAAAAATGCCCCTACTGAATGGCAAAAGAAAGTGCTGGAGGACTTTGAAGCCCGTAAGGCCAAAGGGGAATCACCTAAGAAAATGGAATACAGTGAAATTGTTGAAGTGAATGGTAAAAAGCAGTTTCGTTATATGAAAGCCATCGGTACCGGCCAGGTCTGTTTAAACTGTCATGGCGAAAAAGTTCTGCCTGCTGTCGAAGCCAAACTGTCTGCCCTGTATCCAAATGATAAGGCTCGCGGATATCATAAAGGTGATATACGTGGTGCATTTGTATTAATCAGGGATGTTCAGTAACTCCGCCTCTCACCTTCAGCCCCTTCTCACAGGAGGGGCTGAAGAAATCAGCCTACCTTAAAAAATTACTTATTAAATGCTCTGGATAATTATAGAAGTCAGCATTATTGTCGGTTTTATTCTATTTTTATGGTATCTTTTACGTTAAGACATCATAGTGCTTAAGGAAAATACCTTGAATAAAACCATCACTCAAATGCTCTATTTATTTCTGTCACTGGTTACTCTGGTAGCCGGTTATGCTTTTCTACGATATGCCTATAAAGTAACAGACCAAACTCCATTTACCCAGGAAATTGTACTGATTATTCTGGGTACTGTGGCAACGATCTTTATCACTGCTTTATTGTTAAATAAGCAGACTGCAGTTGAAATTGAAAAAGAGCAAAGCATTAAGTTTATGGAGTTAAAAACCAGTACTTATGAGCAACTACTGAATCTGCTGGAAAAAATGTCACTGGTAGAAAACTTTACTTCAGCCGAATTGACTAATCTTCGTTTTATTACACATAGACTGGCCATTATTGCCTCACCGGAAGTATTAAACGAATATCAGTGTTTCTTAAATATTGTTTATCAGATCGCCAACGACAATAGTTTTTCCGGAGAAACTGATGTTTTACATGAAGCACTTGGTTCTTTAACCCTGCAGATCCGTGAGGATTTAATCGGCTCTCAGGATAAGCATCATTTTAGCCGCAAACAAATAAACGAAATAATAAAAAGTAATTCAATGAAATCTATTTCAAAATAGTTACCCACCTTCCTGATTATCCTGTATTTTCTTTATTGTACTAACAAGCTTAATGACCTGTTCAGTGTAACCTGCAGCAAACATGATTAAGATGACAAAAATTTAATGTTCAGGAAAGGTTAAAGCCATAGTCCCTGTTTTACAATGAATTTAAAATAAACAGGAAAAGACAATGAAGCATAAAAAAGCAGAGCAATCACTATCTGATCCGGTTTGCGGTATGGATGTTACTGAAGAGAGTGAGCATCATCTACATTACCATCATCAGGAATATTTTTTTTGCAGTTCGACCTGTTTCAGTAAATTCAAAGCCGAACCGGAAAAATATATTAAAGAAGAAGAGGATGATGAACATCATTGTCATGAACATGAACACCAACATCACTCTCATACTTCCCATTCCCACTCACATTCTCATTCTTCAGAACTATCCCTGGACACTTCATCTTATTATACCTGCCCAATGCACCCGGAAATCCACGAGGACAAGCCAGGCAACTGCCCAAAATGCGGCATGGCGCTCAACCGGGTTGGTGAAACACCATCCAGTCAGACAAAGTACACCTGTCCTATGCATCCTGAAATAGTACAGGATCATCCCGGCAGCTGCCCAAAATGCGGTATGGCGCTGGAACCTATGACGGTTGCTGCCGACAGTGAAGAAAAAAATGAAGAACTGGAGGATATGACACGGCGCTTTAAATACAGTACTATTCTGGCCATTCCTGTTTTTATCCTGGCTATGGTAGCTGATCTTGCCCCTTCTTTATTACCCTCTGGTCTGTCCATGCAAATGGTGCAATGGATTGAATTTATCCTGGCTACACCGGTAGTTATCTGGGGTGGCTGGCCTTTTTACGTAAGGGCTGTTCAGTCTGTTATAACACGAAACCTGAATATGTTTACCTTAATTGGTCTGGGCGTTTCGGTTGCCTGGACCTATAGCACCATTGCCCTGTTATTTCCCTCCATCTTCCCGCCTGTTATGCAGATGGAAGGCGGTCTGGTCGATGTTTACTTTGAAGCCGCAGCCGTCATTACTGCCCTGGTACTTCTGGGACAGGTACTGGAACTACGCGCCCGCAGCCAGACTAACGACGCCATTAAAATGCTTCTGGGGCTTGCCCCCAATACCGCAAGAATAGTCAGAGAAGACGGCAGTGAAGAAGATATTCCACTGGAACAGGTTAAGGTAGGCGACACTTTAAGAGTCCGTCCCGGTGAAAAAATTCCTGTTGACGGCATAGTCATTGATGGCAACAGCTCAGTTGATGAATCCATGGTCACCGGTGAACCTATTCCAGTTGAAAAAAATGCTAATGATAAAGTAATTGGAGCGACCGTCAATGGCACCGGCAGCATTCTCATTCGGGCTGAAAAAATCGGTTCGGACACCCTGCTTTCACAGATTGTAAAAATGGTTAGCGAGGCTCAGCGTTCCAGAGCCCCCATTCAGAAACTGGCCGATATTGTTGCCGGTTATTTTGTCCCGGTCGTCGTTCTGGTCGCCGTACTGACCATGATTGTATGGGGTTTCTGGGGTCCCGAACCCCGGCTGGCTCATGCGATTATTAATGCAGTAGCCGTATTAATTATTGCCTGCCCCTGTGCTCTGGGACTCGCTACTCCCATGTCCATTATGGTAGGCACCGGCAAAGGCGCTACGATGGGAGTTCTGATTAAAAATGCCGAAGCCCTGGAAACCATGGAAAAGGTTAATGTTCTGGTGGTTGATAAAACCGGTACACTGACTGAAGGAAAACCAAAACTGGTTTCCGTAAATACACAGAATGACTTTGATCCAAATGATATGCTCAGCCTGGTGGCCAGCCTGGAGCGGGCCAGTGAACATCCCCTGGCTGAAGCCATAGTTAATGGAGCCGAAGATAAAGGTCTGCAGTTATTTGCTACGGATAACTTTGAGTCAATAACCGGCAAAGGTGTAACCGGTCAGGTTAATGGTCATTCCGTTGCCCTGGGAAATGAAAAACTATTTACCAGCTTAAACATTGCACCTGAAGGTTTAATTGAACAGGCTCATGAAGGCCAGAATAATGGCCAGACCGTTATGCTGGTAGCCATTGATGGCCAGGCGGCCGGTATTATCGGCGTGGCCGATCCAGTAAAGGAAACAACAGCAAAAGCAATCCGTGATCTGCACCAGGAAGGTGTTGATGTAGTTATGTTAACCGGTGACAGCCGCAAAACCGCTGAAGCCGTGGCCAGTCAGCTGAATATTGATCGGGTTGAGGCTGAGGTGCTGCCCGATCAGAAAGCGGCAGTGGTTAAACAGTTACAGTCTGAAGGTAAGATTGTTGCCATGGCCGGTGACGGAATCAATGATGCACCGGCCCTGGCACAGGCGCATGTCGGTATCGCCATGGGTACTGGTACCGATGTCGCCATGGAAAGTGCCGGAGTAACCTTAATCAAGGGGGATTTAAACGGTATTGTCCGGGCCAGACGTCTGAGCCATGCGGTAATGAGTAATATCCGCCAGAATCTGTTCTTTGCCTTTATCTATAACTCTCTGGGTGTTCCTGTGGCAGCCGGTGTACTTTACCCGTTTTTCGGGATTTTACTATCACCGATTATTGCAGCCGCCGCCATGAGCTTCAGCTCTGTATCTGTAATCGTAAATTCACTTCGATTAAGGAATATGAAGCTATAACCCCTGTTTCCTCTCCAGCCGGAGAGGAAATTTTGTTAAATTTACAGAATCTATCCTATACTTAAAATCACTATATAAACAATTTTAAGTATATGAAAAACAACTCCATAAAGCTGGTTATCCTGGGCTTCACCACAATCTTGATACTGATGTTTATTCTGGTTTTTATCTCTCAGCACCAGATGAGACAGAATAACCAGATATTATCCAGTCTTATTACTGACACCAATGTAAAAATTCAGATGGCCAATACCATGCGTGATGCTATCCGTCTTCGTGAAAACCTGATGTATAAAATGCAGTTTACAGAAGACATTTTTGATCGGGATGAAATCTATATGCAATTCCTTGATTATGCAGGTGTTTATAAGGAAGCCCGTAG
>JALVDE010000051.1 GCA_027009375.1 Gammaproteobacteria bacterium | reverse complement strand
ATTGCAGTAAAGAGGGTTTGTTTTTTATTTGGCCATGATTTTTAGTGACTGCAGGTTAAAGGTGCTGGCATAATTGTTTATCATAAAGCCTTTAAATGTCTGCTGGTATTGACGATCGGTAACCTGGAATAACTGCTGGCCGTTTAAAGCTACGGTCATTACGCCATCCTTATCCCTTAACCATTCAAACGTCAGTGTTTTGTTTAATGGTAAACTGGCTGCTGCGGATTCTATGACTGCACTTTTATAAGCATTGACCCTGAGTAACTGGACCTGTCCCTGCTCTGGTAAAATTAATAATTGATAAGCCTGCTGCTGGCTGTTATCAATGTAAGGACCTAACTCTATTCTGCCCTGACGACTTGCCAGAGATAATTTAATATTCATGGCAAAACTGGCTGGAATTTTTACTTCAGTCAAAATTTTAGCCTGCGCAGGATTGGTGTTATTACTACCTCCGGAACGATTTCCTGTTCCAGTTGCCTGTTCCAGGATTACCCCCAGAATTGCCGTAGAAATATCCCGTCTGGTATTTTTTCTTTGTGGCACAGCCTGGCTGACAGTACTGCTGTGCAAACCGGAGCTGCCAACTGAAAACTGACCCGATATTACTGTCCAGCGGGGATTATATGTGTAGTTACCATCACTAAAATTCTCATCCAGAATAACTTTTGACCCATTACTGGAAGGCACTGCAATTAGAGCAGCCAGTTCATCCAGAAACCATTCCTGCGCTGCCTGCTGCTGACGGCCTTTAGCAATTAACTGCTGCAGCTCAGTTTTGAGCTGTTGCTCATTGGTTTGCTCAGAAGCAGTACGCTGCTCCCATATCTCAGGAAACAACAGGCCATTTCCTGCTGTTGATGTTACCGGCCTATCAGGCACACCCTCCGGATAAAGTGATTTCAACAGCTTTTGAGTAATTCTGCCATCCACATTTAGCTGCTGATCCTGCTGATACTGACGAATGGCATTACGTGTTTTTTTACCCATAGCACCATCCACTGGCCCGGGTTGATACCCCAGCTGAGTTAATTGAGACTGGGTGGCAGCAATACTATGCCTGTCCTTTAATTCTGGTTCTGACTGAACGGCAGGCATTAGCTGTTTTTCTGTCAGCACCGGTGCCTGATATCTTTGAGGTTTCCAGTCCCTGGCTTTTTTCTGTGCCAGTGAAATTTGCTCACGAGTCATTTTATGTTCAACAGCAGTTCTTGCTTTAAGAGCATCTGTATTACCCCGGCTGGCTGCAAGATTAAACCATTTATGGGCCTCTACATAATCCTGTATCAGGCCTTTGCCAACAGCATACATATAGCCCAGCATATACTGAGCATCAGCATCACCCTGGGCGGCCAGTTTTTTAAACTCACTGGATGCCGTTAAATAATCCTGACGCTCATAACTGTTCATAGCCTGCTCAAAATTAGCCCAGCTATTGACAGCTAACAGAGTACTCAGCAGTGTACCTAAAATCAGCCATTTTTTTATTTTACTCATAATCAGTTTTCCAGCTCTTTCTGCAGGATTTTATAATGTTCTCTGGCTCGTTCACGGGCCTCATATTCTTTTTCATCACCACGACCACGATTACTATTATTATAGTCCTTCATAGATTCCCGACGTTCTTCCTGCCATTCCCTGCGTCGCTCATGCTCTTCCTCACGCCATTTTCTGTCATATTCTTTTCTTTTATCATGCTCACTCTTACGGCGATATTTATCTTCTTCATGTCTTTGTTTGCGCCAGGCTTTTTCTTCTTCATGGCGTTGTTTTTTCCATTTTTTTTCTTCTTCCTTACGTTCTTTACGCCATTGTTTCTGTTCTTTTTTATGCTCCTTTTTGTATTCTTTCCGGTGTTCCTTATAATATTTTTTATCCTGCCTGTCTTTGGAATAGGGCTGACCATAATACGGTTTGTCATGTTTATGATCTTTATCTGCCAGGACAGGGTTTATAAAAAACAGAGCAGATATTAATAAGACGGTAAGTGATAAAATTTTATTCATACTAAACTCCAGAAATTATTAATGGAATAGAACAGGTATGCTGAAGATTTTAATCTTTACATTATGAATCATAACTGAACAGTCATAAACACTACCTGAGCCATAATAAACACTTCTAAATTTACCGTTAAAACCCTTCGGGCATAAAAAAAGCGGCCGAGATAAACTCATAGCCGCTTTTGTGACTCCTTACCAAGCTTTCCTGCTTGCGGTTCATCCTTGAACCCTGTACTCCATTATCGCTCCCTCTTGCATCTTCCTTAAAAATCTCTTAAGAATCGTTCCTAATCGATAGGTGTATTCTACCAAAAGTGTCGCTTAGAACAATTAGGGTTCTCCACTATACCAAAAGGGAGGGTCAGCTGTTTTTGCCTGATATTCCACACTACTCAGACAACAATAAAATTATTTTTATTGTTTATCATATAGTTACAAACAGTCAGTCTATGTTATATAAAAAAACATAACCCGCAAGATAAAAAAACAGATGTAATTTTTGTGATGTGGTTAACAATAAACTTGCTTTAAAGTGCAAGTTAGAATGGTTCCAGAGCTATTCGATACAGACTAATCCGTTTAACCGAGCTCCTGAACCCGCTGCAGTGCCATGCGGTTAATCTCTGCGGCATTCGCCTCAGTACCGGACTCACTATAACAACGAAATTCCGGTGCATTACCCGAAGGGCGAAAATGAATAATGTCCTCATTTTCAAAGCTTATGCGCAAGCCATCCGTAGTATCAATAGCATTAATATGACCCAACTTTTCAATTAAGGCCGGAAAATCCGCCTCTATTATCGTTTTATTCTGCTCATAACTTCCCTGAGTGTATTTTTCCAGCAATTGCTGACTGCTTTCAGTTGCAAAGTTTTTTATTCGGGCACTATAGGTAAAACGCTGGGGTAACCGGGTACTTAGTTCAGAAAGACTGCACTGACTTTCAACGGAGGCATGGAGCAGGCTTAATAACACCACTACAGCATCCCGGGTCGGCAGGGGTGATAATAGATAATCATTACGACGTACTGGCGTGGCCAGCAGAAAACCGCCATTAGCCTCATATCCGGCCACCGCAGCACAGTGCTCTTTCACATAATGATTCATAGCTTCAATAACATAGGGGGAACCGATTCGGGTGCGTTTGATATCTGCAAAAGCTCCGGATTTTTCCGCACAGGTATTAGAACTGACCGGCGTCACCAGATGCTCAATGTGCAGGTAACGGGCACATAATAAACCGGCAATATCTCCTCTGAGCCACCGGCCGTTTTCATCCGCAATCAGTGGACGATCGGCATCACCGTCAGTAGACACAATGGCATCGAGTTGAAATTCCTGCACCCACTGCCGGGCCAGCCGCACGTCTTCTTCCCGTACCGCTTCTGTATCAACAGGAATAAACTGCTGTGAATAACCCAGTTTTATAACTTCGGCACCCAGCTGTTCAAGCAGATCGGGCAGAATATCCCTGGCTACGCCGCTGTGCTGATAAACCCCGACTTTTAATTGGCTAAGGGCTTTTATCCCACTATCGGCATTCTTCCCGCTGTCGGCATTAACCGAGAACAGTTGCCGATAACGTTCAATATATTCATCCCGAGCCGTATTATCCACTTCACCCATGGCATCCAGCAGTTCAGTAAACTGACCCTGCTCATTAAACATCGCATCGGGTAAATCAATAAGCTGCTCTTTAATTAATCGTTCGTCCTCTTTGAGGATTTCCCCGTCCAGCTTATAAAACTTGATGCCATTTCGGTCATCAGGAATATGACTGCCGGTGACCATAATAACCGGGCACTGATGCTGCAAACCGTAAAGAGCCACCGCCGGAGTCGGAATAAAACCGGTGTTTATGACATTAATACCGCTGTCTTTAATGGCTCTGGCACAGGCATTTAAAATGGCTGGAGTGCTGTCACGCAGATCGCCTGCCAGTGCGATGGGAGTATGCTCAGTCAGTTGCTGAGTCTGTTTTAAATACTGGATAAATCCCAGAGTATAGGCATAACAGACCCGGTCTGTCATATCCTTAACCAGACCTCTGGCACCACTGGTACCAAAGCCGACCTGACTTTGAGCCATTAAATCGTTAATTGTTGTCTGCATTATTTTGAATCTTTTTTTGAATCCAGGCAGGACTGCAAATCGGTACGTCCATAGGTATCTTCAAAGCGTACAATATCATCTTCACCCAGATAACTGCCGGTCTGAATTTCAATAATTTCCAGAGGGATCACACCTGGGTTTTCCAGACGATGCTGGGTACCTAAAGGAATATAATTAGACTGATCTTCCGTCATAACAAATTCTTTTTCACCACACAGAATTTTGGCCGTTCCCTTAACCACCACCCAGTGTTCGGCCCGGTGATGATGCATCTGCAGAGATAACTGGGCACCGGGAGTGACGATAATACGCTTAACCTTAAATCGTTCCATTTCCACCAGCGTTTCGTAACTGCCCCAGGGACGATATACCCGCTGATGCAGCAAAGCTTCTTCGCGCTTGCCTTCCTTAAGCTGGTTAACAATTTCCTTAACATCCTGCGCCCGGCTTTTATCCGCCACCAGCACCGCATCGGCCGTTTCCACTACTACACAATTATCCATGCCGACCACGGCAATCATACGTTCTTCTGCATGCACATAGCTGTTGCTGAGATCCACTTTCAGCACATCCCCGTGCAGAACATTACCGTCACTGTCCTGCTCATTTATTTCCCACAGAGCCGACCAGGCCCCCACATCATTCCACTGGGCATCCAGAGGTAATACCACAGCTTTATCGGTTTTTTCCATAACCGCATAGTCAATGGAATCTGAAGGGGAGGCGGTAAAATCATCTACATTCAGACGACAGAAGTCCAGATCACTGCCGCCATGCAGTACTGCCTGGTGAACGGCCGCCACAATATCATGGGCATAATGATCCAGTTCCTGAATAATGTTCTGAGCCTGAAACATAAACATACCGCTGTTCCAGTAATATTCACCGCTGTCCAGATAGGTCTGGGCCGTAGCCTGATCCGGTTTCTCAACAAACTGAGCCACCTTCCAGGCCTCCCGCCCTTCCAGTTGCCCGTCGCGCTTAATATAGCCATAACCGGTTTCAGCCTTATCCGGCACAATACCGAAAGTCACCAGATTCCCCTGCTGAGCAATGGCGTAGCCTTCTGTTATAACCTTATGAAATGCCTGGGTATTTTTAATAACATG
>JALVDE010000050.1 GCA_027009375.1 Gammaproteobacteria bacterium | reverse complement strand
CAGGTCGGCTTGCTCTTTTGATCAGTTCAATAACGGGCTTGCCCTGGAAATATTTCAGGTCAATGGTCAGAACTGGCTTTTTGTCACCGCTAACACTGTGAGACAGAAGATAACCTTCGTCCTCCAGTACTTTAACGATGGCTACCTTCAGTTTTGATGAAGGCATGGAAACTGAAACTTTGTTTGCAGCTAATGCATTTCTGATACGAGTCAGCATATCTGCAATTGGATCACTCATACTCATAACTTTCTCCTTATCTCTTATTCAGAGGCCTGGTACTTACCAGCTGCCTTTACGTAAACCTGGGACATCACCCTTCATGGTGTGCTCACGCAGTTTGTTTCTTGACAGACCAAACTTACGGAAGAAGCCATGTGGACGACCGGTTATACGACAACGGTTACGCAGACGTACAGGAGAAGCATTTCTTGGCAGCGCATTGAATTTTTCACGTGCGGCCATTCTGTCTTCAAATGATGCTTCTGGATCATTCATTGCTGCTTTTAATGCGGCTCTTTTAGCCGCGTATTTAGCAACCATTTTTTCGCGTTTTAATTCGCGTTGAATCATGGATTGTTTTGCCATCTGATTATCCTTTTGCTTCTGCAGCTTTTTCTGATTTAAGTGGGAAGTTAAAGGCTTTCAGCAGCGCTTTGGCTTCCTCATCAGATTTTGCAGTTGTGGTAATGGTAATATCCATTCCACGCAGTTTATCAATTTTATCGTAGTCAATTTCCGGGAATATGATTTGTTCTTTCACACCCATGCTGTAATTTCCACGACCATCAAATGATTTTGGGTTCAGACCACGAAAATCACGAATACGAGGAATTGAAATACTGATTAAGCGCTCCAGAAATTCATACATTCTTTCCTTGCGCAGAGTTACCTTGCAGCCAATTGGATAATCATCACGGATTTTAAAGCCCGCAATGGATTTTCTTGCTTTGGTAACAACCGGTCTTTGACCTGCAATCTTGGTCATATCATTGACTGCATGTTCAATTACCTTTTTGTCACCTACTGCATCACCCAGACCCATATTTAAGGTGATCTTGGTGATTCTTGGAACTTCCATTACAGATTTGTAATTGAATTCCTTTTGTAACTGAGATACCACGGTATCTTTATATAACGTTTGTAAAGTTGCCATTCGAACCTGTCCTGTTTACTTACTTTAAAGGCGCTTTAAGTGGCTGCTTAGCCAATGACTTTTAGCTAAGTAGTTAATGACTTTCAGCTAACTAGTTAATGACTTCGTTATTAGACTTGTAATAACGAACTTTCTTGCCATCTTCCAGGAACTTAAAACCTACCCGATCAGCCTTTCCAGTTTCGGCATTGAAAATAGCCACATTGGAAATATCCAGAGGCATAGCCTGATCGACGATACCACCGGTTTCACCCGTATTTGGATTGCCTTTAACATGCTTTTTAGCGATATTGATATTAGGAATAATTACCTTTTTACCGTCGCTAACAAACTTGTCAATCTGACCGCGCTTACCTTTATCTTTACCAGCGATAACGATTACTTCATCGCCTGTTCTTAACTTACGCATCACTTTCTCTCTTACGTCTTTTTAGCGTTGATCACTCCAGAGTGAATCTGATGATATCAACACTAAAGTCACACTATTACAGTGCACTTAACTCACTTGAAATGTGCACTAGAAATTATTTAATACCACCGCTGCCGGAGTTATTAAAGAACCTCAGGTGCCAGTGAAATAATTTTCATAAACTTCTCATTACGAAGTTCACGGGTAACAGGACCAAAGATCCGGGTACCAATAGGCTGATGTGAGGCATTGAGCAGTACTGCTGCATTACCATCAAAACGGATCAGAGAACCGTCAGGACGACGTACACCCTTGGTTGTACGAACAACCACGGCATTGTACACATCACCTTTTTTAACCTTACCGCGAGGTATGGCTTCTTTAATGCTGCACTTGATAATATCACCAACTTTAGCATATCTTCTGTGGGAGCCACCCAGAACCTTAATACACTGGATTCTTCGTGCGCCACTATTATCGGCAACATCGAGTACCGTTTGCATCTGAATCATTGTTAATCTCCAAACAATGCGATTAAAGAATGCCTATAAAAGAATGCTTATATAAGCGGTCCCAAGAAAGCCAGCTATTATAGCATGGGTTTTTGAGTCTTGTATAGTACTTCTTTGTAAAGTGTTTTCTCTTGCGCCCCGCTTTTTCAAAGGGGACAAAAGGGGGTTGGCCTTTCGTTTTACAACTTAAGAGCCAACCCCCTCAGCCCCCCTTCTAAAAAAGGAGGAAGCAGGATTAATTCGCTTTACTGATAACTTCTACCAACTGCCAGGACTTAGTCTTGGACATTGGACGACATTCAGTAATGGTTACCGTATCACCAATTCCGCACTCATTGTTTTCATCATGAGCATGCAGTTTGGTTGAACGCTTTATATACTTACCATAAAGCGGATGCTTAACTTTACGTTCAATCAGCACAGTTATGGTTTTGTCCATCTTGTTACTCAGAACCTTACCGCTAACTGTTCTTATTTTGTTTTCTTCACTCATCTCTTCACTCATTACGGATACCTGTTACTTTGCATTTAAAACGGTTTTAACGCGGGCAATATTGCGTCGAACCATTTTAAAAAGGTGAGGTTTAACCGTCTGGCCAGAACCCTGGCTCATTCTCAGGTTAAACTGTTCTTTACGTAATTCATGCAGAGTACTGGTCAGCTCTTCAACTGACTTGTCTCGCAAGTCACTTGCTTTTAATCTGTTTTCACTGCTCATTTACATCACCGTACGCTTAACAAAAGTTGTGGAGCAAGGTAATTTTGCAGCTGCAAGCTTGAACGCTTCACGCGCCAGTTCTTCAGATACACCTTCCATTTCGTAAAGCATTGAACCTGGCTGGACCTGTGCGACCCAATATTCCACGTTACCTTTACCTTTACCTTGTCTGACTTCCAGTGGCTTTTTAGAAATTGGCTTGTCTGGAAAAACACGTATCCAGATTTTACCACCACGTTTAATATGACGAGTCATGGCACGACGTGCAGATTCAATCTGACGGGCTGTCAGACGACCGCGAGAGGTCGACTTCAGGCCGTATTCGCCAAAACTCACTTTGTTTCCGGTCAGAGCCAGGCCGCGGTTACGGCCTTTCATCTGCTTACGGAATTTTGTTCTTTTAGGTTGAAGCATTGTCTTTACCTATCTTTATTGTTCCTGATAAGTCCGTTCCGTATTACTTGGACTCGGATGATTTCCTGGAAAGTAATTTTTCCTTCATCACAGTCTCTGTATCCAGAACTTCACCTTTGAATATCCATACCTTAACACCAATAATACCGTAGGTGGTATTGGCTTCGGCTGTGCCGTAATCAACGTCTGCGCGTAATGTATGCAGAGGTACACGACCTTCACGATACCATTCAGCACGGGCAATTTCTGCACCGTTTAAACGACCGGAAACATTGATTTTGATCCCTTCAGCACCTAAACGCATGGCGTTGGTGACTGAACGTTTCATCGCACGACGGAACATGATACGACGTTCCAGCTGCTGAGCTACACCTTGTGCAACCAGAGTGGCGTCCAGTTCAGGCTTACGAACTTCTTCGATATTGATATGTACAGGAATGCCCATCATGGCGGATACTTCCTGCTTCAGTTTTTCAATATCTTCACCTTTTTTACCAATCACGATACCTGGTCGGGCAGTGTGGATGGTAATTCTTGCATTATGCGCTGGGCGATCAATCTGAATACGACTGACGGAAGCATGAGCCAGTTTCTTTTCAAGAAAGGATCTTACTTCAATGTCTTTATTCAGGAAATCGGCATAGTCTGAAGAATTGGCATACCATTTGGATGTCCAATCCTTAATAATTCCCAGGCGAATCCCAATTGGGTGTACTTTCTGTCCCATTATTCTGCTCCGCTATTATTTATCACTGACTTTCACGACAACGTGACTGGTGCGTTTTAAAATTCTATTACCACGGCCTTTGGCACGGGGGCGCATACGCTTGTAGGTCGGCCCTTCGTCAACGTAGATAGTTGAGACTTTTAATTCATCAATATCTGCGCCTTCGTTGTGCTCGGCATTGGCAATAGCTGATTCAAGCACCTTCTTGATAATAACAGCAGCTTTTTTAGGGCTGTATGCTAATAGATCGAGTGCTGCTTCTACTGGCTTGTTGCGGATCTGATCGGCTACCAGGCGCATCTTTTGAGCAGAAATCATAGCATTTCTTAACTTTGCTGAAACTTCCATTTTGATTACCTTGCCTTCTTATCTGCAACGTGGCCTCTATAGGTTCTGGTAGGAACCATTTCACCTAATTTGTGACCAACCATGTTTTCATTGATTAATACAGGTACGTGCTGGCGACCATTGTGAACTGCGATGGTTAAACCCACCATCTCAGGCATAACCATTGAACGGCGAGACCAGGTTTTAACTGGCTTGCGGTCATTGGTTTCAACGGCTTTAAGCACCTTTTTCATTAAGTGACCATCTATAAATGGTCCTTTTTTAATTGAACGTGGCACTATTAATACTCCTCAATAACGATTATTTCTTATTACGACGACGTACAATAAACTTATCAGTACGTTTATTACTACGAGTCTTATAACCCTTAGTAGGAGTACCCCATGGAGATACCGGATGACGGCCTCCTGATGTACGACCTTCACCACCACCATGCGGGTGATCAACCGGGTTCATAGCTACACCGCGAACAGTTGGACGGATACCTCTCCAGCGAGTGGCACCAGCCTTACCTAATTTACGCAGACTATGTTCAGAGTTACTGACTTCACCAATTGTTGCTTTACAGTCAACATGAATCTTGCGCATTTCACCAGAGCGTAAACGCAGGGTGACATAAGCACCTTCACGGGCAACCAGCTGTGCTGAAGTACCGGCACTGCGTGCAATTTGTGCACCCTTGCCTGGCTTTATTTCAATACAGTGAATGGTTGTACCGACCGGGATGTCACGCAGCTGCATGGCATTGCCTGGTTTAATGTCAGATTCTGCACCAGAATGAATGGGAGTACCTGCTGATACACCTTTAGGTGCAATAATATAACGGCGTTCACCATCGGCATATAAGACCAGTGCCAGGTGAGCCGTTCTGTTTGGATCGTATTCCAGACGTTCAACTTTGCCCGGAATACCATCTTTATTACGTTTAAAATCCACAACACGGTAATGCTG
>JALVDE010000049.1 GCA_027009375.1 Gammaproteobacteria bacterium | reverse complement strand
ACACCAGTACAGGTAGTAGTCTGAGTTTCCTTGATACCGATGATTTCGATTTCTTCACCAACCTTGATGATTCCACGTTCGATACGACCGGTTACTACGGTACCACGACCGGAAATGGAGAATACGTCTTCTACCGGCATCAGGAAGTCACCGTCTACTGCACGCTCTGGCTCAGGGATGTATTCATCCATAGCGTCAACCAGTTTGTAGATAGAAGGTACACCGATATCGCTCTGGTCGCCTTCCAGCGCTTTCAGGGCAGAACCGATAATAATTGGAGTGTCATCACCTGGGAAGTCGTAGGTATCCAGCAGTTCGCGGATTTCCATTTCGACCAGTTCCAGCAGTTCTTCGTCGTCAACCATGTCCGCTTTGTTCATGTAAACGAGAATATAAGGAACACCCACCTGACGGGATAATAAGATGTGCTCACGAGTCTGAGGCATTGGGCCGTCTGCAGCACTTACAACCAGAATTGCGCCGTCCATCTGGGCAGCACCGGTGATCATGTTTTTAACATAGTCAGCGTGTCCGGGGCAGTCTACGTGTGCGTAGTGACGTGTGTCGGATTCGTATTCTACGTGAGAAGTCGCAATGGTAATACCACGTGCTTTTTCTTCCGGCGCAGAGTCAATCTGATCAAAAGCTCTGGCTTCACCGCCGTGCTTTTCGGCCATACACTTGGTCATGGCTGCGGTTAATGTGGTTTTACCATGGTCAACGTGGCCAATTGTACCAACGTTCACATGTGGTTTCGTACGTTCGAATTTTTCCTTGGACATCACTCGACCCCAATTTTTTGCTAGTTAAATAAACAAGTTGATTATCTGGAGCCCATGGCCAGAATTGAACTGGCGACCTCATCCTTACCAAGGATGCGCTCTACCCCTGAGCTACATGGGCATTACTCTTATCTACATTTACTGCTGACAAATGCCGGCGTAAATACAAATATGGAGCGGGTAGCGGGAATCGAACCCGCATCATCAGCTTGGAAGGCTGAGGTTCTACCATTGTACCATACCCGCAAAACTTCCTTCTTTATAACAAACTGTTTTTATTAGCAATTTATTACAAAGCAGGTCAGTTTTTAAAGTAAAAAAAAACGCTACTTTTTTTCACTACCCCCTGCATTTTCGTCTAAAAAAACACAAGCTGGTTAGTTAGAAGTCAGCGTTTTTTGAAAATTATGGTGGAGGGGGGAGGATTCGAACCTCCGAAGGCAGAGCCAGCAGATTTACAGTCTGCCCCCTTTGGCCACTCGGGAACCCCTCCACAACCTTAGAAAGTGCGCTATTATTGGTTAATTTGGTTTATCTGTCAAGCCAATTAATGAAAAATAATGGCACTTTTTTTCTGGCTGTTTATTTAGTGTTCATCTGGTTAAGGAGTAATCACCCCCTGGTTCCTGCTCCCCCTGGAAGAAGGTCAGGATGAGGGGGTGATAGTTTAATAGTTTAAACCCCCTTGGTCCCCCTTTAAAAAAGGGGGATAGTAAGTGCCATGTATTTTTTACCGATGTGGTTATTAGTAGGCTATTTTATTATCTTTCAATAGTTTAATAATATATTTCGATGGTATGGCATAGGTTATACCGCTGGGTTTCTGGATTATGCTTTCCTTGGTTTCCTTGATAAAAACCTTATTGATCACCCCCAGCACCCTGCCGGTTTTAACCGAGTACATTGGACTGCCGCTATTACCGGGATAAGCCGTGGCATCCAGCTGGTAAACCCAGTAGGGATTGCGCAGGCGTTTGATCATTTTTACTGACAGTGTGGAGGAGCTGGGTGCCGGAATGACAACCGGTGAAATCGCAGACACAATACCTCTATGGGTAACCGGATACAGTCCAAGCACTGCACCGATAGGGAATCCCGTAAAAGCAATTTCTTCGCCTTCACTGGCGGTTCTGCCGGACTCTATTTTCATAACCGGCAGCTTTGTACCTTCTATACGCAGCAAGGCCAGATCATGCATTTTATCTTTAGCCAGAATTCTGACCTTGCGAAATTTTACCTGTTTCTTTACACGGTAGAAAATTCCCAGCTGTTCTTTATTCTTCCGGCTTTTATCAACAACATGATCATTAGTAATAACATGATAGCCATCACCAACAACAAAACCCGTACCTAAATACTGAGAAGGAGGTCGTCGAGTTGAAAGATAACTGCCCACACCGACCACTGCAGGCTTAACCTCTTTAATGGTTTGCACCAGAGTCTGTGCTGAACTGACTGAGGCTGCAGCCTGAATCAGGAGTATACCTGTCAGCATTAAAGCTGATTTATACAAGCTCATTCTGAACATTAACTATATTACCTGTCAAAAATTTCCAGAATTCCGGACATTTGATGATTCTGATCCACTACGATTAAGGCCTTAATTTTTTTTTCCAGCATCAGGTTTTCTGCATCCGCCAGCATCATATCCGGAGTAATCGTAACAGGATTTTCAGTCATAATATCACCAATCTGCGCCTGATTAATATCCACCCGGTTAACCAGTGCCCGACGCAAGTCCCCATCCGTTACAATTCCCTTTACCTGTCCCAGTTCAACAATAACCACCAGCCCCAGCCGACCTTCACTGATGGCTAACACCGCATCTTTTAACGGCATATTCGCATGAACAGCCGGCAGATTGCGGGTATGCATCACATCTTTAACCCGGGTTAATAAACGTCGTCCCAGGCTGCCGCCGGGGTGATAACGGGCAAAATCTGCGGCCTGAAAACCGCGTTCCTTAATCAGAGCAACCGCCAGTGCATCACCCATTCCCATGGTCGCCAGGGTAGACGTCGTTGGTGCCAGGTTATTGGGACAGACTTCTTTTTCTACCCTGACATTAAGCACTATATCCGAATGCTTTGCCATGGTTGACTGCTTATTGCCCACAATAGAAATAATTTTATTTCCAAAATGTTTAATTGAGGGTAACAGATTGAGTATTTCATCGGTTTCCCCGCTATAGGAAATCAGGATCAATAGATCCTCCCTGGCCAGCATGCCTAAATCGCCATGAAAAGCTTCTGCAGGATGCATAAAAAAGCTGGGGGTTCCTGTGGAGGCAAAAGTGGCCGTCATTTTCTTGCCCACCAGGCCGGACTTGCCCATACCGCAGACGACTACTCGGCCTTTAGTCTGCAATATCAGTTGAACGGCTTTTTCAAATTCGTCCCCCAGTTCATCAGCCATGCGTACCAGGGCTTTGGCCTGTTCGGTCAGGGATTCTTTAGCGATGGAGAGTATGGAGGATTCTGAATTGTGGTTGGTCATGGTTTGGCCCTCACCCAGGCTCTCTCCCGGAGGGAGAGGGAATAAATACCTGGTTATTGTTTTAAAAATTGTTCTACTTTGGCAATATCTGCTTCTACATCTACACCATGGCCCGGCTGATCATGCACAATGGAAACATGGATTTTTATGCCGTGATAAAGAATTCGTAATTGTTCCAGAGATTCAGTCTGTTCCAGCATACAGGGTGTCATATCCATATACTGTTTTAAAGTACCGGCACGGTAGGCATACATGCCAATATGACGGTACCAGCCCGGCGTCTTAAACTGAGGGTTGCGAGGTAATTCTGTCAGAGTATGAGCCATTTCATTTGAAAAGGAATCACGATCCCAGGGAATAGCTGCCCTGGAAAAATACATGGCATTGCCCTGCACATCCATAACGACTTTAACTATATTAGGATCAAATACTTCAGCATCCAGTTCCAGGGGGGTTGCTAAAGTGGCCATACCGGCCTGAGGATTTTCATCCAGTGCAGCGGCCACCAGCTCAATATGTTCTGGAGATACCAGCGGTTCATCACCCTGCACATTAACAATAATGGTTTGCTCATCCCATTGCTGCTGTTCCACCACCTCGGCCAGGCGCTCTGTCCCGGAAGCATGGTCCGGGGAAGTCAGCACAACACTGTCAGTAAATTTTACAATAGTATCCGCAATACGCTGATCATCCGTAGCAATTAAAACTTCTTCAGCCCGACTTTGCCTGGCCCGCTCATAAGTATGCTGAATCATGGGTTTACCGGCAATTTTCCGTAACGGCTTACCCGGCAAACGGGACGAAGCATAGCGGGCCGGTATAACAATTTTAAATTTTGCTTTATCCATTATCCTGCTTTATCCCTCATTATGTCTCCATTGTATTAAACACAGCCAATATAACTATGACTACTGTACAATTTTTTCTTCAGGTTTGCTTATCATACTCATATATAGCTGTTCCAGGTCAAACTGAGCGCCAAGAACCAGATCCGCCACTTCCCTGGCAACCCCCTGCCCCCCCATAGTCCGGGTAATATAGTCAGCTCTCTGTTTTACAAACTCATGAGCATCCTTTACTGCAATGGATAAACCCACCTGCTCCATAACCGCCATATCAATGACATCATCACCCACATAAGCGGCCTGTTCATGCTTAAGCATCAGTTTTGTAATTAACTGATTATAAGCCGCCAGTTTATCACTGCAAGCAGGATAGAAATAGCGAACATTCAGGTCTTTCATTCTCTGAGACAGGGCGGCAGACTGTTTAGCAGTAATAACAGCCACGGCTATGTCCTGCTGCTGCAGTAATTTAATACCGACACCATCCTTAACATTAAACTGTTTAAACAGCTCACCCTCCGGGCCATAATTCATCATGCCGTCAGTCAACACGCCATCGACGTCAAAAATAACCAGTTTGATGTTTTTTGCTTTTACTGCCTGTTTATTCATAAGCTCACCAATATTACATATTAAGGAGAAAAATTTCTGAATACTCCGGGGACGGCGGAGGCAGATGTTCAAGAACCGTTTTATACTGATAAGGATTGCCGCGCTTTACCTGGCGGGAAAACCATAAAAAGTGCCCTCCAAGGAGGTATTCATCCACCTGGATACACCGGACATGAAACCGCGCAATCAGCTTCTGTCGAAAGTGTTTAAAATGCTGACACATAAAATCCCGGTCACTGGCATAATACAGTTTCAGCATTTTTTTTCGTACCACTCCCATTAACAGGCACTGCTGATCCTTATAGCGGATTAAAATACAGGCATTTCCAAAAGCTCTGTGATCATCAAATACGCTACGGTTTTCAGTACTGATTTGCTGTTCAATTTCCTGGATATCCGTAGCTAACGTATAATTTCGGGCATGAAAAGACGGCCATGAATACACTATCCGCCGGCCGGAAAAACCATCCTTAAAGCCCAGTTTTTTATACAGCTCATAAGTGACATCATTGGAACTGAAGCTGGTTAACACTATATTTTTATTACGCACCAGGGGCAGAATCATCATAAAGCTGTAACTGCGCCAGGCTTCCTTTACTATCCAGGAGGTTAAATTACAGAAAACCTGTTCTTTTCCGGCCACTAACTGAATACTGTAAATAGTACCGATAAAACCAGCAATACCCTGCTCTGTTTCCAGTACCAGTCCTGGAGAAAACTCATCTATATTCCAGTGATTTTCAAACAGTTTATGCCAGCCTTTTTCATCCAGACGAATATCGTTAATTTCCTGCAACAGAGGATAAACCTGAGTAAAATCATTCAGTTCAGCTTTTCTGACTTTGGGTTTGTTATTCGTAGTGTGGGTCATTTTATTATTTTAATTTTTCGGTGATCCGGTTTAACACCTGCCACTTTTTACTACACCATTGAGGTGCCAGCAAAATATCTTCTGAAGCGGTACCGGTTAAACGGTGAAATATTATATCCTGCGGAGCCATTTTCACCATTTCCACTACGGTATCCACATATTCCTCCATACTCAGAGGCTGATAGCGGCCCTGTTTTAACTGTCTGGCAAGCTGTGTGCCCTTAACAATATGCAGGGGATGTATTTTAATGCCTGACACGCGGCTTTCCAGCACCCTGTGCATACTTATCCGACTGTGCTCTGCAGTTTCTGTTGGCAGACCAACGATTAAATGAGTACAGACCTGTAAGTCATACTGAAGTGCCCGCCTGGCCGCATCCTGGTATTCGGCAAAACCATGTCCCCGGTTAACAGCTTTAAGCGTGGCATCAAAACTGGACTGCAGCCCCAGTTCCAGCCATATTTCATAGCCCTGCTCCTGGTACTGTGTCAATAATTTTAACACTCCGTCGGGCACACAATCCGGACGGGTTCCAATAGACAGGCCGATAACATCCGGGTGAGACAGGGCGTTATCATACAGTTTTTTTAAATAATTAATATCAGCATAAGTATTGGTATAGGCCTGAAAATAAGCCAGGTAATGCCTGGCACCGGTACGTTTTAAGATAACCTTACGACCTGCCGCAATTTGCTCATCCACCTGCGGAGGTTTTCTGGCATTGGGACTAAAAGAAACATTATTACAGAAAGTGCAGCCGCCGATCCCCCGGGTTCCATCACGGTTGGGGCAGGTAAATTGTGCATCTATGGCCAGTTTATGCACCTTGTAACCATACTTTTCACGCATGGCCCGGCCAAAAGTCAAAACGACCTGATCAAGATACATAAAGATAAACAGCAGTAAGAAAAAAACACAGTCGCATTAGATATGATAATCCAGGCAAGAACAAATGAATCCTGTATTATACTGATGAAGCAGGGAGATGCGTTAATTATTTAACCTAAATAAATCAGTTGAAACGTAGCGAGAATGATCAGAGTGCTGAAGATACAAGGATTTACAGGTTATTTTGGCTTTATTCGTAGCCACCCTACGGGTGAAGTCAAAATATTCTGGAAAGCCTTGTAGATTCAGCGCTATGGACATTCGCAGTAGGTTCAACTGATTTATTTAGGTTTAACTTAATTAATGAAGAATGCCCAGAATTTCACCGGCCACATCGGTTTTACGTCGATTACGCCTGCGATCATTACCGCTTCTGCGTTCAGCACGCACAATATGCCCATCACTATCCCTTAAAGGAAATGAAACATCACGGCTATTTTTACGTCGATCATCCTGTGAAGACTGCATACTAAAGTTCTCTTTTTTCTTATGCCTGTAAAACGGGTCTGATTAAATAGTTAAATTTGTCGGTATGCTTTATATATGCAAATAAAGCACCAATTAATCAAAAAATCAACAATATCATAGCGTTTTTATTTTAGGGCTGCCTGAAAAAACCTTAAACTGTATAACTTTCCAACACCCGGTTTACAAAATATCCATACTTACAAAACCATCCCCGGCGGGTAAACTGTATTAAACCTGTTTATGGACAAAAAAAAACAGTAAAATGCCCTCTTTAGCTGATTCCATAGTCAGAGCGAAGGATGCACACCCTGATACATCAATTTATTAGTCATTTTGCCGATCAGTCTCCTGCTGCTGATGCTCTGATATATAAAACCCATAGGCTAAGCTACCGGACACTGTCTGCCGAGCTGTGTTCTGCTGCCCATGGTTTTTTACAACTGGGCCTGCAGCGCAGTGAACGCATTGCCACCTATCTGCCCAAACAGCCCGAAGCGGTAGTTTCCTTATTTGCGGCATCAGCTGCCGGAGCGGCCTTTGTACCTGTCAACCCGATTTTAAAAGCACAGCAGGTCAGCTATATTCTTAAAGACTGTAATGTCCGTATTCTGGTAACCAGCCTGGCACGGCTTAAACAACTGGCCGAACACCTGGCTCAGTGCAGCGACTTACATACAGTAATACTGGTAGATAAAGCAGCCAGCTCACCCGTCTCACCATTGCCCCATATTAAACATATTGACATCGTGTTCTGGGATGATATCCAGTCAAAATCCACCGTTTTTCCTGAAATCCCCAATATTGATAGCGATATCGCTGCCATTTTATATACCTCCGGGAGCACCGGCAACCCCAAGGGCGTGGTCTTATCCCATCGCAATTTAATCAGCGGGGCTCAAAGTGTTACCCAGTACCTGCACAATACGGCCGGGGACAGAATTCTGGCCGTACTGCCTTTAAGTTTTGATTATGGCTTGAGCCAGTTAACAACAGCGTTTAGTGTCGGGGCCTCCGTTGTATTAATGGACTATTTATTACCCCGGGATGTGATTAAGGCCGTCAGTCAATATCAGATCACCGGTCTGGCAGCAGTACCTCCGTTATGGATCCAGCTGGCACAACTGGACTGGCCGAATGAAGCCCGCGCATCACTGCGTTACCTGACCAATTCCGGTGGTGCATTGCCGGTGGATACCTTATCCCGTTTAAGGGCAAAGCTTCCCGATACCCTGCCCTATTTAATGTATGGTCTGACCGAAGCATTTCGTTCCACCTATGTCCCACCCGAGGTCATTGATACTCACCAGGATGCCATAGGTATTGCCATTCCCAATGCAGAAGTCCTGGTATTGAGGGAAGACGGCAGTGAATGTGCCGATAACGAGCCAGGTGAACTGGTTCATCGAGGCTCACTGGTGGCCATGGGGTACTGGAATGCTCCTGACAGAACCGCCGAGCGATTTAAACCCATTCCCGGTTCGATTTCCGGAAAAATCCTTCCGGAAATAGCCGTCTGGTCAGGTGATACGGTAAAGCGTGATAAGGACGGCTTTTTATACTTTATCAGTCGAAAAGACGATATGATAAAAACTTCCGGTTACCGGGTCAGCCCGAATGAAATTGAAGAAGTCGTTTACCAGTCTGAACGGGTAAACGAAGCCGTCGCTCTGGGCATTCCCCATCCGGTTCTTGGACAGGCTATTGTACTGGTGGTGGTTGCCCGGTCTGACTCATTTCAAACTGCCGAACTGCTTGCCTTTTGCAGAAAACAACTGCCTAATTTTATGCAACCTTCTGAAATTATTGTTAAAACCGCTCTGGAACGAAACCAGAACGGCAAAATTGACCGCAAACAGCTGGTGCAGGAATATATAGATTTGTTTATCCATCAGGAACAATAAATGAAAAAAAGCGTATCTCATACCCCGTTAAATTATTTTCCTGTTAAACATGGTCAGTTGTATATTGCCGATATCCCGCTGGAACAGGCTATTGCCATTGTCGGGCAGACACCCGCTTACCTGTATGACCGAAAACTGATTGAGCAGCGGGTAGAATCATTACGTAACACCTTACCAGACAGAATTCTGCTGCACTATGCCATAAAAGCAAACCCTATGCCGGCCGTAGTCCAGCATCTGGCTGCTCTGGTGGATGGACTGGATGTTGCCTCACAGGAAGAAATGCACTCGGCCATAAATACCGGTATGCAGCATTCTGAGATCAGTTTTGCCGGTCCCGGTAAGAAAGACAGCGAGCTGAAAGCAGCCATTGCCGCAGGCATTGTTATTAACGTGGAATCCAGCAACGAACTGTTTCGGATTGAGCGCATTGGCAAAGAGTTGGGCCTAATCCCCAATATTGCCATCCGGGTCAATCCGGATTTTGAGTTAAAAGCCTCTGGTATGAAAATGTCCGGCGGTCCCAAACAGTTTGGCATTGATGCCGAACAACTGCCTGAACTGCTGGCCAATATGGGCAATATAGCCGTCAATTTTGAAGGTTTTCATATCTTCTCCGGCTCCCAGAACCTGAAAAATGAAGCCCTGATAGACGCCCACAATAAAACCTTTGCCCTGGCTGACACCCTGACACAGTATTTAAAAGTGGATTTTCGTTTTATTAATATCGGCGGTGGTTTCGGCATCCCTTATTTTCCCGGCGATGAACCGCTGGACCTACAGCCGGTAGCTGAAAATCTGGCTCGTCTGCTTGATGAATATTCCGCCTTTAAAGATAAACAGATTATTATTGAACTGGGTCGTTATCTGGTAGGTGAAGCCGGTATTTATGCCAGCCGCATTATCGATAAAAAAATTTCCCGTGGGCTGACTTATCTGGTCACTGACGGCGGTTTACACCATCATTTATCCAATTCGGGTAATTTTGGACAGGTGATCCGAAAAAATTATCCGGTACGGATCAGCAGCCTGAAACCGACCAGTGAAACAGAAACCGTCAGCATTGTCGGCCCTTTATGCACCCCGCTGGATACCCTGGCCGATAAAATGGAATTACCCAGGGCAGAGATTGGAGATCTGGTCATTATTTTACAATCCGGTGCCTACGGCAAAACTGCCAGCCCGGAAAATTTCCTGGGGCATCCGCAGGTAAAGGAGTTACTACTGTAACTTACTCTCTACAAAACTCACCAGAGAGCCAATGGTTTCAAAGATTTCTGCTGAAATTTCATCATCGTCAACACTAATTGCCATTTTCTCTTCCAGTGCTGTGATCAGCATAACCACCGCCATAGAATCAAACTCTGGAATACTGCCTAGTAATTCAGTCGATTCATCCATACCAGAGGTATCAATTTGAAGGACTTCTGATAGCAGCTCTAAAATATTTTTTAACAGATCCATACCATTCTCAAAATTCAAAAAAACCGCAGGATTATAACACATTAAAAAATAAAATCCTGAGCAATGGATCCAGGTGTCACAATTTTTTACACTTGTCGCAAATTTTTTAATAAAGAATAGGCGCAAAACACTTATCTTATTGTTTTTATTATAAAATATTTTTATGGTCTGAAAATTGCTTAATATTTATTAATAATAACATTTTAATAACAAGTGGTGAGTGGTATGTTATATAAAAAAGTAGCACTTTTAAGCTCTATTGTTTTGAGCTCTCTTTCCCTCAATGCCAATGCGGCCATTTCAGTTGATGGTGATTTAAGCGACTGGCTGAACACGCCAACAGGCACCCAGAGTGACTGGAGTAATTTTAACCAGGCTAATGTTTCCTATACCGAAGAAGATCAAATTAACAACTATCTTAATCCAGGTTATGGTGGTCAGACTTTTGATGCAGAAGCCATGTATTTAAATTTTGATAATGGTACTCTGAATATCGCCATTGTAACCGGCTTACCTTCAACGGGTTCCGATGGCTATGTACCTGGCGATATTTCTTTTGATCTTAATGGCGACCAGGCTTATGAATACGCCATGGTTGTATCTCCACATGAAGTTTATAATACCGGAGAGTGGAATGATCAGGCCGGTTATTTCGTCGAAGCTGCCAATGAAAGCGGCTCTAATGACGCTGGAGCATGGAATTACACAGACATTTCTAGTTATGATGATGACAAACAACACCCAACCCAGGTAGTAAATGCCAGTGGAAGTGTACTATCTAAAAACCCCCTGGCCTATTCAAAGCTAACAGGCAGTTTTGCTGATATAGGCGGACTGGGCGGCCCCCATTATTTAATTGAAACATCGGTTCAATTTACGAATGACGGTGATTATGGTTCAGCCTTCCTGGCAGCCATTAGTGCCGGAACATTAAATGTACACTGGAACCCAACCTGTAATAATGACTATATTATTGCCAATATTGGGGCACAGGGAAATGGCGTACCTGAACCCGGCTCTTTAGCTTTAGTGGCACTGGGTTTAATCGGCTTTGGAGTTAAAAAGCGTAAAGCCTAATATTTATAAAATTCCGTCATAAAAAAGGGCTTCTAAAGAGAAGCCCTTTTTTATTTCAGTTCTTTTTTTAACTGCTCCAGTAATTTTTCCGCTTCCTTACGCTCAGTAAAGTTTTTATTGACCGGCACTATCATATAAAGCTGTCTCCTGGCTTCTTTTTTATAGTTATTGGCATACAGTGCCGCAGCATAATGGTAAATAATATTAAAGTTGGCCGGATCCGCTCTCACGGCGTATTCCAGTAATTTAAGTGCCCGCTCTATATCTCCGGACTTTAATAGTATCCAGCCCAGGGTATCATTGATATTGGCCCTGTCCGGTGCCAGGGAATAGGCAATTTCTGCAAATTCTATATTCCTGGGATCACTGGTTTGATCATAAATCAAAGCCAGGTTATTAATGGCACTGATATTCTCAGGTTGTTTTTTTACTATGTATTCATAATGCTTCTGAGCCTGCTCCAGCTTATTCTGCACCTGGTAGATAACCGCCAGCATCATCCGGATCTTAAGATCGTCAGGATTTTTTACAAGCCAGTCTTCAAGTACTTTTTCTCCGGTTTCCGGCTTACCCATAATTCGCCAGGTCTTATAAATTTTCACCACGACTTCGGGGCTGGGTTTAATCTGCTGGGATTGCTTATAATAGTCCAGTGCTTTATTAAACTGGCGCTGTATAATCATGACATCACCATAGGTTTCGTAGGCCAGCGGCAGTTCTGGATGAGCAGCCAGTAATTTTTCAGCGTATTCCATTGCCTGCTTTAGCTGTTTATCCCTGAGTTTTAACTGCACCATGGCCGCACCGGCAATGACATTATCCGGCTGTAAGGCCAGTACCTTCTGAAAACTGGCTTCCGCAGCCTTAAAGTTTTTCTGCAGATACTGAACGCTGGCCAGCCAGCGCCATGCCCGGGGTGACTGGGGGTGCAGCTCGGTGATCTTTTTAAAGAAATGGATGGATTCAAATAACTGGCCGGATGCCAGTAAATTATCCGCATGTAGTTTCAGAAAATAGCTGTTTTCAGGCTGTAATTCGATTAATTCCTGGGTTAACAGCAGGGCTTTGTCAAATTGTTTTAAGCCATAATAATACTGATTTAACAGTAACCTGGGTTCAACGGCCGACTTATTCAGCTTAGCCGCCTGTTTAAGCCAGCGGATCATAGACGGTTTGTCGTCCTGCATCTGACTGAGTTTAGCCAGGTCAATTAATACTGTTACATCCCCCGGGTTCTTTTCCAGCATGGCAAGATAACGTGTTTTGGCTGATTTGAAGTTTTTCTCCTGAATATCCAGTCGTGCCAGGTTAATTTCAGGCAGCACAAACTGACGATCCTGTGCTAAAGCCTGTTCAAAAAACTGTCGAGCCCGTTTAGTGTCCTGTTTCTGCAGATAAGCGGTTCCCAGTAAATTAGTGACCAGGGCATTGTGTTCATTATTAGCCCGGTATTGATTTAAAACCTCAATGGCCTCATCAGGTTTACCCTGTTTGAGCAAACTTAAGACATGCATAATGCCGACCCCGGAGAAATTTTTATAATCCGGATCATCAAAACTTAAGTCACTCCCTTTGCCCGTAGTAACTTTTGCCAGCATAAGCTGCTGTTTAATAGCCTCATTCTGAGGTGACAGTTTAGCTGCCCGCTCCAGATAATAAGTACCTTTTACCTGGTTGCCCGCCAGGATATAGGCGCTGCCTAATAAGGCAAAAAGATTAGCATCTTCGGTTTTTGCAAAAGGTTTTAATAACTGTACGGCACGATAGCCCTGCTTACGTTTTAAATAAATAGCCGCCAGGATTTTGCTGGCTTTAAGGTTTTGCGGGTACAGTTCAAGATATTCTTCCAGTTTTTCTTCAGCCTCGCCATAACGCTGCTGCTGAAAGTCCAGTGCTCCGGACAGCCACAAAATGGACTTATTATCCGGATCATTTTTTTCAATGAGTCTTAGTGACTGTTCTGCCGTTGCATACTGTTTTAGTTGATAGGCAATAATAGCCTGCAGATGATTGGCCAGTTCATGCTCAGGATCCTGTTTCAGGACCTGACCAATATACTGATTAGCCTGTTCAAGTTCATTATTGGCAATTAAGGATTCAACCAGGCCTAACCAGGCCGCCAGATTACCCGGCTGTTGAGTTCTAAGCTTATCGTAAATCTCAACGGCCCTGTCGTATTGCTTATTATTACGGTACATATTACCCATTAATAATAAAACATCCGCTTCATATGGGTATTGTTTGTACAGTTCCTTTATTAAAGGATTGGCTTTGTCCGTCTCTTTATTAAGTTCGTACAACCTGGCCAGCCCGGTTTTTACTTCCAGGCTATCCGGTGCCAGTTTTGAGGCCCGGACAAAAAAACTTTTTGCCGGTGTCAGTTTATTCTGGTTAAGATAAGCCTGTCCCTGCAGAGCACGGATACGGCCAATATAGTTGGGAGGAAGACGGGTAATATTGCTGATTTGATCCGTGACATGTTTAAACTTACCCTGAACCAGGTTGGCTTTTACCCACATAACCTGTATTTCAGGATCATCCACACCCTGCTGGATTAATTTTTTTAACAGAATTTCTGCAGCCACACCATCACCCGTGTGAATATACACATCAGCCAGTGCTATTCTTGCCTGAAGGTTGTCAGGCTGTTCCTTGAGAATGTTCTTTAGATGAATCTGGGCCGTTTTAAAATCACCCTGCGCAGAAGCCTGTTGAGCCTGTTGATAAGTTTCAGTGGTATCAGAGAACCCGGGGGAAGGAAAAAACAGGATAAGAAACAGGCATACAGGCAGCAGACTACCCGACAATTTTTTTAACATAAACTATTTTTTCCTTTTAAGTAAGTCACTATTTTTTTAAATCATTCACATACCAGTCCATAGCTTCTTCAAGTCCTTCATCTATTACATGAGTCGGTGCATAACCCAGCAGGTTCTGAGCTTTGGAAATATCAGCCTGGGAATGACGCACATCACCGGCACGAAAATCCCGGTAAACCGGCTGGGTTTCTTTCAGCTCCGGTATCCTGGCTCTGAGTTTATCCTGAATAAAATAGAACAGTTCATTTAAGGAGGTACGATGGTTAAGCGCCACATTATAAACCTGGTTTACCGCCTCCGGATTCTGAGTGGTAGCAGAGAGGATGTTCATCTGCATGACGTTTTCAATATAGCAGAAATCCCGACTGGTTTCGCCGTCACCGTTAATATAGACGGTATCACCAGAGAGAATAGCAGCGACCCATTTAGGGATCACTGCAGCATAAGCTCCCATGGGATCCTGACGTCTGCCGAAGATATTAAAATAGCGCAGGCCTATGGTTTTAAAGTCATAGGTTTTGGCAAATACATCGGCATAGAGCTCATTAACCACCTTGGTTACCGCATAAGGGGACAAAGGTTTACCGATTTTATCTTCCACTTTGGGCAAATCAGGGTGATCGCCATAAGTGGAGCTGGAGGCCGCATACACAAAACGGGACACATTGGCATTTTTTGCCGCCACCAGCATGTTCAGATAACCGCTGATATTATTCTCGTTTGTAGTAATGGGGTCTTCAATAGAACGCGGTACCGAGCCTAAAGCTGCCTGGTGTAAAACATAATCCACACCGTTACAGGCCTTTTCGCAGGTTTCTAAATTGCGGATATCACCTTCTATTAAACGGAAGGACTCCCACTGCGGCTTAGTCACCGCAGCTTTAACCTGCTCCAGGTTATGATGATGCCCGGTTGAAAAATTATCCAGGCCTACCACCTTCTGATTATTACTTAACAAGGTTTCCAGCAGGTTGGAGCCGATAAAACCGGCCACGCCAGTCACCAGCCAGGTTTTAGGGTTGTGTCTAAGTTGTTCAAGTTGTTCGGTATAGGCTGACATTATAATCTTCCATCCACTTCATCGGCTTTAAGTAAGTACTTGATATCAAACAGTACATGATTGTCCTTGCCCAGCTTATGAATGGCTTCGGCCCCCATATCCTTAAACTGGTCATGAGAAACGGCCAGGATAATGGCATCATATTTACCATTTTCCAGCTTATCTATCGGCGTAATATTATATTCATGCTCGGCTTCTGCCTTGTCCACCCAGGGATCATAGACATCGATATTGGCACCATACTGGTTTAACTCGTCCACCATATCAATCACCCGGGTATTTCTTAAATCAGGACAGTTTTCCTTAAAGGTCAGTCCCATGATCAGAACATTGGCTTCAGCAATATGGATCCGCTTTTTCAGCATCAGTTTAATGACTTCGGATACCACGTAAGGCCCCATATTGTCATTTAAGCGGCGTCCGGCCAGAATCATTTCCGGGTTATAGCCTATCTCCTGGGCCTTGTGAGTCAGGTAGTATGGGTCGACGCCAATACAATGCCCGCCCACCAGGCCGGGACGAAACGGCAGGAAGTTCCACTTGGTACCGGCGGCTTTCAGCACTTCTTCGGTATCAATACCCAGGCGGTTAAAAATCAGGGAGAGTTCATTAATCAGGGCAATGTTGACATCCCGCTGGGTATTCTCAATTACCTTAGCCGCTTCTGCCACCCTGATACTGCTGGCTTTATGGGTACCTGCGGTAATAACACTCTGATAAAGACTGTCTACATAGTCAGCAACTTCCGGTGTTGAACCAGAGGTTACTTTTAAAATATTGGTGACGCGATGTTCCTTGTCACCGGGATTAATCCGCTCAGGGCTGTAACCGGCATAAAAATCCTTGTTAAAGGTCAGGCCGGAAGCCTTTTCTACCTCAGGAATACAGACTTCTTCCGTTGCACCCGGATAAACCGTGGATTCATAAATAATAACATCACCTTTGGAAACAACCTTTCCCAGCATGGCACTGGCCTTGATTAAGGGGGTTAAATCCGGATTTTTGCTTTTATCAATCGGTGTGGGCACTGTAACCACATAGACGTTACACTCTTTAAGCTTGTCTATACTGGCGGTATATTCCAGCTTAACGGCTTCTTTTAGTTCTTCATCGCTCACTTCAAGGGTGCTGTCGGTACCGGACTCCAGCTCTTTAACTCTGGGTTCATTAATATCAAAGCCCACCACCGGCATTTTTTTACCAAATTCAACGGCAAGCGGTAAACCTACATAGCCCAGACCAATAATAGCCAGACGGGTGTTGTCCAAAGTTATCATTATTTGTTTCCTGAATGTTATTAAAATTTAAATCTGAAGATAGTACAGAGGCATCTACTGTTCATTTGTATTCATCTGAAAATTGCCCTGCTCTTAAATCCCCCTTTCTGAAGAAGAAGGGGGGAGTAAAAAGCTTAATAAAC
>JALVDE010000048.1 GCA_027009375.1 Gammaproteobacteria bacterium | reverse complement strand
GCCAGAACGTACCAGATCCAGTTCATCAGCCCCTCGGGTCATGCTTTCCCGGAGGTGACTGGAAACGGAATTACCGGTAGCTTCTTCAAACATTTTAGTCACCTGTAAGCCACGCATTTCTTCATGACGACGCTGCATACGGCCAAAACGCATGTGGGAGATATTACGGATCCATTCAAAATAGGACACGGTTACACCGCCGGCATTAGCATAAGCATCAGGAATAACGACAATCCCCTTGCTTTTTAATATAGCATCCGCACCAAACGACACCGGTCCATTAGCCGCCTCAACAATCAGTTTGGCCTTGATCCGGTCAACATTGTCCAGGTTAATCTGATTTTCCAGTGCCGCCGGGATCAGAATATCGCACTCTTTTTCCAGTACAGCAGCACCGTCTTCTACAAACTGGGCACAGGGAAAGGTTTCAATTTCATGGTGTTCATCAATATGCTGACGCAATTGCTCAATATTAATGCCTTCATCATTAACCAGAGCACCATGACTTTTAATAATGGCCGTGATTTTAACCCCGTCCTCTTCAGACAGAAATTTGGCGGCATGATAACCGACATTACCAAAGCCCTGCATGACACAGGTTTTACCTTCCAGGGAACCGCTCATACTGGCCATTTTAACGTCATCAGGATGCCGGAAAAATTCCTGGATAGCATACTGCACTCCCCGTCCGGTAGCCTCCACACGCCCCTGAATACCGCCATGATGAACCGGCTTACCGGTCACACAGGCAACATAGTTGATATCATCAGGATGCAGTTGTTTATAGGTATCCGCAATCCAGGCCATTTCTCTCTGCCCGGTACCGACATCCGGTGCCGGAACATTGGTTGATGGACTCAAAAAGCCTTTGCGGATCAGTTCCAGTGAAAAGCGCCGGGTGATCATTTCCATTTCTTCCCGATCATACTGGCTGGGATCAATCAGCAAAGCTCCTTTGGAACCGCCAAACGGCACATTCACAATGGCACATTTATAGGTCATCAGAGCCGCCAGGGCTTCAACTTCATCCTGATCCGCATAAGGTGCATAACGGATACCGCCCTTTGAGGGCAGGCGGTGGGTACTGTGCGTAGCCCGCCAGCCTGTAAACACCTCAATTTTACCTCGAATTTTTACCGGAAACTGCACCTGAATAACGGCATTACAGGATTTAATGGCATTAGCAACACCGGTATCCAGTCCCATTACAGAAATGGCCCGATCCACCATTAAATTAACACCATCACGAAAACTGGGTTCACTGCCTGCTTTTGTCATTTTAATATCCTGTCTGTTGCGGTTCTCTTACGTTTGAGCCGGTATTTTAAATTGACCTGGATCAGAGTTATTACTTACACTGAATGCTATATTGACATTATTATGTAAGTAACTGTAATCCATTTTCCTAATATTACAACTTATTATCAGCTATTGCAGAAACTTTTGCAGATAGTTAGTATTATCAGACTGAAATTTAAAAATTTAATTAACAGAAAGGGAAATAAATGAATATATTAATCTTTGGACCAAACGGCAGTGGTAAAGGGACTCAGGGCGCAATTATCCAGGATAAATTCAATATTGCACATATTGAATCCGGTGCCATTTTCCGTCAGAACATCGGCGGCGGAACAGAACTGGGCAAAAAAGCCAAGGAATACATTGATCGCGGTGATCTGGTGCCAGATGATATTACTATCCCGATGATTCTGGATCGTCTCAAAGAAGACGACTGTAAAAACGGCTGGCTGCTGGACGGCTTCCCGCGCAACAAGGTACAGGCAGAAACTCTGGCTAAAGCCCTGAAAGACGAAAACATGAAGCTTGACTATGTTATAGAAATTGTTCTGCCACGTGATATTGCTAAACTGCGTATTACCGGCCGTCGTTTATGTGAAAACGACAATAATCACCCCAATCACATAGCTTTTGATGCCATTAAACCGGTAGAAAAAGACGGCGAACTGGTCTGTCGTGTCTGCGGCGGCAAGTTATCTACCCGTGCCGACGATCAGGATGAAGCCGCCATTGATAAACGCCATGATATTTACTATGACGAAAATACCGGTACTATGGCCGCTGTTAATTACTTCAAGAACCTCGGTGGCGATACTAAGGTAATCTCTGTTGACGGTAGCGGTTCTATTGGTGAAGTGACTGATGCTATTTTAAAAGAGCTTAAATAGCGTTGAGCGTTGAGAAAAAGCATAAGAGCTTTTATTAAGAATGCGGGCATATTGCCCGCATTTTTTTTGGTTTTTTTATATTTAAAAAATCAGGCTCATCATTACCATCATGACAATCAGGAATAATATGGTCATAATGCCGCCGGCTCTCATAAAGTCAGGGACACGATAACCTGCAGGGCCCATGATAAGGGCATTAACCTGGTGAGTAGGGATGAGGAATGAATTAGAAGTTGCTATCGCTACTGTCAGAGCAAATACAGCAGGATCGGCCCCTTCTACACCCATGGCAATATTTACCGCCAGAGGCACCAGTAATACCGTCGCACCTACATTGGACATTACCAGAGTAAAGAAAGTTGCCAGAACAGCAATAGAAGCCTGAATGATCCAGACCGGCATATCACCCACCACTTTCAGGGTCTGTTCTGCAATCCAGCCGGCAGTACCGGACGTTTCCACTGCCAGCCCCAGGGGGATCAGACTAGCCAGCAGGAAGACCGTCTTCCAGGATACCGCCTCATAAGCTTCATCAATCTTTAATACACCCGACAGAACCATGCCAATGGCACCGGTTAACAGGGCAATAGACAGTTGCAGATCGGTAAACAGAACCATAGACAGGGCAATAGTGAAAAACAGCGCTGCCCAGCCAACTTTATGCGGACGGGTTTCTTCATGCGGATACTCAGTTGTCACTACAACAAAGTTCTTGTCCTTGGCAATACGATCCAGGTTAGTCCACAGAGTATGTACAACCAGGGTATCACCAGCCTGAAACGGCAGGTCCCGGATACCTTCACCAGCGCCCATGGTTTCACCTTCACGGTGCAGAGCAACCATAGCCAGGCCATAAGTCTTTCTTAACCAGACATCGCGGGCTGATTTACCAATAAGCTGGGAACCTGGTGGAATAACCACTTCCGCAACACCGGAACGGGCAGAAGAAAGACTGTCGGCAAAGTACTCCAGATCATCCTTAACTTCCAGATCGTAATCCCTGGCAAAATCCTGGATGTATTTTTCAGAACCCAGAACCCCTAAAATGGTATTCGCTTCAATAGTATAGTCACGAGCCACGCCATTGGGTCCAATGGCCACATCCTTGGTATTGCCCTTAATGGCGGCAATAATACGGATGTGCTCTTTCTGTTCAATATCATTCAATATATGGCCAATCAGCGGGCTTCCGGGCGGCACCACAACTTCAAACATGGCATAGTCAATACCATAAATATTCTGAAAATATTCCATGGTATTGGTGGCTTTACTGGCATCAGCCTTCTCGCTGACTTTAGGCAGCACAAAACGTCCGGCAAGAACAAAGTAGATAATACCGGTAAATACCAGGGCCAGACCAACCGGAGTGACTGAAAACAGTCCCCAGGTATGCATTTGCTGGTCTGCAGGTAATCCGTGATTGGAAGTTAAGATAAGATCATTTAATAAAATCAGCGGTGACGAACCCACCATAGTGACCGTACCACCCAGAATAGCACAGAAGCCCATGGGCATTAATAAACGGGACAGGGGTATACCGGAACGGGCAGAAATTCGACTGACCACAGGAATAAACAGGGCTGCGGCACCCACATTCTGCATAAAGGAGGAAATAATACCCACAGTACTGGAAACAATCGGGATAATGCGTTTTTCCGAGGTGCCGCCAGCGTTTAGAATAAAGGCAGCCACTTTGGACATAATACCGGTTTTATCCAGACCGGCACCAATAATCATAATGGCAATAATAGACATAACCGCGTTACTGGAGAAACCTTTAAAAATCAGGTCAGAGGAAACCAGACCTTTTTCCAGCCCCATTATCGGTGCAAACAGTGTAGACAGCCCCAGTAACACCATAATGCAGATAGCGGTCACATCAACATCCACAACCTCAAATGCAAACATGTAAATGGTCAAAACCAGCAGGCCCATAACCCAGGCCATTTCTACTGATGGAACAATGGAGGCCATAAACAACGCGAGTCCGAGAAATATAATCCCGGCAATTATTTTCTTTTTTTCTGCCATGATCCCGTTTTTCATTAAATTTTCTTCTCCTCAACAACCCGTTCAGCAGCCGTCTTTCTTATTACCTGACTTTTACAACTGGTAGCAGCACATTAACCGGCAAGAATGATTATCCTAAATTTTTAAAAAGCACATCATGATAAACTAACTCGAACAACTATTTCAAGTTGCAACACTCCATAGATGACAATGTTATTGATTAATGTCGTCTATAAAATCAAAAACTTCCTGTTTCCAGCATCACCAGGGTGCAGCCATATTCATAGCTTATACCGGCATCCCGTAAAGCCTGTTCCAGTAATTCTGATTCTGTTCCGGGGTTAAAGATCACTCTGCCCGGCTTCAGTTTGACAATATCCTTAATGATACTCTCACTGCGTTGAGCACCAATATAGAGGCTAAGGGTATCAACACATTCAGTTATTTCCGCAAGTGTATTTTTGACCTTAATACCTTCAATTTCAGTTAATTTTGGGTGAACAGGAATAATACGATGACCATAACGTTTGAGTAATTGAAGAGCTTTAAAAGCATAGCGATGGGTTTTATTACTGGCACCAAGAATAAGCACCGTCTGTATCTTTGAAGTTTTAGCCATAAATAGCTCCTGAACCGGCCATGACCTGATAAAATGAATTTATTATGACATATATTTTTGTACTTGCGATTTTTCTGTTGCTGATGTTTATTCCCCAGTGGTGGGTAAAATACATTATGCAGAAATACAACCGGCCCATTAATGCCCTGCCCGGCACCGGCGGTGAACTGGCACAACACCTGATTGAGCAGTATCAGCTGCCGGTCAGCCTGGAAACCACTGAACTGGGCGATCATTACGATCCTCAAACTAAAACCGTCCGGCTCAGTCCACAGTATTTTAATGGTAAATCCCTGACTGCCATTGCCATTGCTGCCCATGAAGTGGGTCATGCCATTCAGGATCACAAACAGGATCAATTACTGAACCTCAGAGGCGTTATGGTAAAAAACGCCCAGCGCTTTGAAAAACTGGGCAGCGGCATTATTATG
>JALVDE010000047.1 GCA_027009375.1 Gammaproteobacteria bacterium | reverse complement strand
CAGTCCGGCTGAATCATAACCACGGTATTCCAGACGCCGCAGACCTTCTATCAGAATGGCTTCTACATTTCGTTCTGCAACGGCACCGACTATTCCACACATTGAGTTTTTTCCTGTTGTTTCACTTAATTGTTTATTATATTTTATTTATTTTTTGCATTTAACCGGCCGTTTCCAGCCATTTATGGTTTTTTGAGGTGCCCTGGTAAAGGTCAGCTTTTCCGGCTCAGCATCTTTACTCAGAGTCGAACCTGCCCCAACCGTTGCTCCGGCACCAATTTCTATAGGGGCCACGAGAGCTGTATTGGAACCGATAAAAGCATTATCGCCAATTTTTGTCACATGCTTATTAGCACCGTCATAATTACAGGTAATGGTACCGGCACCAATATTCACATTTTCACCCATCAGGGTATCACCAATATAACTTAAGTGATTAACCTTAGAACCTTTGGCTATATGTGCTTTTTTAAGCTCTACAAAATTACCGACTTTGGCATTTTCTTCCAGTTCACTGTCTGGTCTCAGACGGGCAAAAGGACCGATATTACAGGCATTACCTATAATAGACTGTTCAATAATACAGTTTTCCAGAATAGTCACATTATCGCCAATTATTGAATTTTTAATAACTGTATTGGCACCAATGCTCACATTACTGCCAATGCTGCAGTCACCTTCAATAATAACATTGATATCTATAACCACATCCTGACCGGTTTTAAGCTGGCCGCGTAAATCAAAGCGTGCCGGATCTCTTAATGTCACACCCCGGGTCATTAATTTTTCTGCCTGGATCCGCTGATATTCACGTTCCAGTTCAGCCAGTTGCCGTTTATTGTTAATACCTTCTATTTGCTTGCTGTCCTGCACTATATAGCTATTAACAGTTTCACCTTCCTGTACTGCCAGTTCAATTAAATCGGTCAGGTAATATTCTCCCTGGGCATTGTTATTATCGATTTTATGCAGCCAGCTTTTCAGTCGGTTACCATCCACCACCATAACACCACTGTTAATTTCCCTGATGGTTCGGATTTCATCGGTGGCATCCTTTTCTTCAACAATTTTCTGAATGCTGTTATTACTGTCCCGCACTATCCGGCCATAACCCACCGGATTGTCCAGTATTGCGGTTAACAACGCCAGTGCCTGATTCTGTTTTGCCTTAATCAGCTTTTCCAGGGTGGCGACACTTAACAGGGGCACATCACCATAGAGAATTAATACATTAGCCTGATCATCAATAAATTGTTCAGCCTGTTGTACAGCATGGCCGGTACCCAGTTGTTCAGACTGTTCACACCAGTTTAGCTGTGGATCGGTTATGGTATTTTTGACCTGTTCTGCACCATGCCCGTAAACCAGAGTAATATCTTTAGCATCCAGTTTTCTGGCACTGTCTATAACATGCTGAACCAGCGGTTTACCGGCCAGTGAGTGTAAAACTTTGGGCAGACTGGAATACATTCGGGTACCTTTTCCAGCGGCAAGGATGATTACCTGGAGCGGTTTAGCAGGTTTGGAGCTCTGGGACATTCAATTCTCTCTATAATTTATCTAACAAATCCATTTCTTTATTTTATGCTATAGCCACTAATTATCGTATTTATTTAAAGCTATTAACATGAGATTTGTCTTACATTTAAGTGCTTTATGTCACAAACCTAGGGTTTTCCCTAAAATTGTAGGACAAATCCCTTGATTTTTTATTGAATCAGGCCTATATTAATAAACAATAATATAGGTTAATTAGGACATTGTAATGTTATACAAAATTATAATTTATATAATTGGGTTAACATTCAGTTTTTTTATTTCTGGCACAACGTATTCTGACGCGCTTGCTATCGATCATGAAGTGAAAACTTCTTCAACAGTTTTAAATAATTATTATAAAGAATTCGATAAGGCAATCGTGAGTGATAAAGAACAAACAGCTAAGCCTGTTTCTGATAAAGAACTGGAGTTTTTAATACAAAAACCCAAAAAAAGTGAATTACTCAGCAGTTATTATTCTGAGTTTTTAAGTAAATAATTGTTTTTCTGAATAATCAGAAAGCTCTAACAGAAAAAGGTCGTATTAAATACGACCTTTTTTATTTCTGCGGTACAATTTATCTATAGCTCACTAAGCTTAACTGAATTTATTCAGTTTAATGCCCCTTACGCTTTTTGCGCAATTTATCAATCAGTTTAAGCTGGGCAATGGCTTCTGCCAGTGAGGCTTCCGCCTTGGCAAAATCAATACCGGACTCCTGCTCCTGCAGGGCCTGTTCTGCACGTTCTTTTGCTTCCATGGCGGCATTTTCATCCAGATCCGTGGCACGCAGTGCCGTATCAGAAAGAATAGTCACCACATGAGGCTGAACTTCCAGCAGCCCACCGGATATATAGATAGATTCCTGATTGCCGCCCTGCTCGGTAATAATCACCTCACCGGCTTTAAGGGTAGACAATAACTGGGAGTGCTGGGGTAAAATCCCCAGATCACCCATTGCACCTGGAACAATCACCATCTCGGCCAAATTAGAGAAGATCTCTTTTTCAGCACTGACGATGTTTAATTTCATGGTCATTGCCATGATATTTCTCCTTAAACAGCGTTAGCCTTTTCAAGCACTTCTTCAATACCGCCGACCATATAGAAAGCCTGTTCTGGAATGTTATCATGCATTCCTTCCACAATTTCCTTAAAGCCGCGAATAGTATCTTTCAGACTGACGTATTTACCGGCAGTACCTGTGAAAACTTCTGCCACAAAGAATGGCTGAGACAGGAAACGCTGAATTTTACGTGCGCGACTTACAATCAGTTTATCGTCTTCAGATAATTCATCCATTCCCAGAATAGCAATAATATCTTTCAGCTCTTTATAGCGCTGCAGAGTTGACTGTACGCCTCGGGCCACTTCATAGTGCTCATTACCCACCACCTGAGGATCCAGCTGACGGGAGGTAGAGTCCAGCGGGTCAACCGCAGGATAAATACCCAGTTCTGCAATCTGACGCGACAGTACCACAGTTGCGTCCAAGTGAGCAAAGGTGGTGGCCGGAGATGGGTCAGTTAAGTCATCCGCAGGTACATAAACCGCCTGAATGGAGGTAATGGAACCC
The DNA here is from genome assembly GCA_027009375.1 of Gammaproteobacteria bacterium. Lineage (GTDB taxonomy): Bacteria > Pseudomonadota > Gammaproteobacteria > GRL18 > GRL18 > JANELJ01. The sequence goes on along the minus strand of JALVDE010000047.1, from coordinate 2,191 downwards.
ACTTTAGTGGAAGTAATACGTTCCTGCAGAGCACCCATTTCTTCTGCCAGAGTAGGCTGATAACCTACCGCAGAGGGCATACGACCTAACAGGGCTGATACTTCGGTTCCTGCCAGGGTATAACGATAAATATTATCAATAAACAGCAGTACGTCATTACCTTCGTCACGGAAACCTTCCGCAATGGTCAGACCGGTTAAGGCCACACGCAGTCTGTTTCCTGGCGGCTCATTCATCTGACCATAAACCAGAGCTACTTTGTCCAGTACGTTGGATTCAGTCATTTCATGGTAAAAGTCATTACCTTCACGAGTACGTTCACCCACACCGGCAAATACAGAATAACCACTGTGTTCAGCCGCAATATTTCGGATAAGTTCCATCATATTAACGGTTTTACCTACACCGGCACCACCAAACAGTCCCACTTTACCGCCTTTAGCGAATGGGCAGACCAGATCGATTACCTTAATACCGGTTTCCAGCAGCTCTGTGGCTGCAGCCAGTTCTTCATAGGCCGGAGCTTCACGGTGAATGGAAGCACGCTTCTTCTCACCCACATCACCCTTTTCATCAATTGGATTACCCAGTACATCCATAATACGACCCAGGGTCTCTGTACCAACGGGTACTGAAATGGGCGCACCTGTCGGGGTAACTTCCAGACCGCGCTTAATACCGTCCGTACTACCCATGGCAATACAACGAACGACACCGTCACCCAACTGCTGCTGAACTTCCAGGGTAAGTTCTGCTTCAGTCACTATAATTGCGTCATAGACTCTGGGCATGGCATCACGTGGGAATTCCACGTCCACTACCGCACCAATAATCTGGACAATTTTTCCTGAACTCATTTTTAGTTCCTCTTTAAAGCTTAATTCTATACGGCAGCTGCACCGGCAACAATTTCGGACAGTTCCTGAGTAATGGCGGCCTGTCTTGCCTTGTTATAGACAAGCTGCAGGTCATCAATCATATCGCCTGCATTATCGGTTGCACTTCTCATGGCAACCATTCGGGCTGACTGTTCACAGGCCACATTCTCGACCACACCCTGATACACCAGAGATTCAATATAGCGCATTAACAGGGCTTCAATAACTTCTTCGGCCTCAGGCTCATAGATATAATCCCAGTGATATTTCATGTTCGCATGATCATCATCTTCAGACATTTCGTGGTAACGAACCCGATCATGTTCTTCTGACGGAGCAACCGCTATAGGCAATATCTGCGCAACAATCGGCTGCTGTGTCATGGTATTAACAAATTTGTTAAATACTACAAACAAACGATCAATTCTGCCTTCTGCATAAGCATCCAGCATTGTTTTAACGCTGCCAATCAGGTCTTCCAGGCTGGGCTCATCCCCAAGATTTTCGGTGTGAGCAACAATATTTCCACCAACACGTTTAAAAAAAGCACTCGCTTTAGAGCCGATAACGCAGATATCAATTTCTATATCTTTTTCGTTACAGGCCTTCATGTCATTAATGGCTTCTTTAAATAGATTGGTATTTAAACCGCCACATAAGCCTCGGTCAGATGAGATAATAATATACCCCACCCGCCTGGCTTCACGCTCCTGCAGATACGGATGTTTATATTCCGTATGGGCATAAGCCAGGTGGCGTACCACATCAATCATTTTTTCTGCATAAGGACGTGAGGCACTCATACGATCCTGTGCCCGACGCATCTTACTGGCTGCAACCATTTCCATGGCGCTGGTGATTTTCTGCGTATTTTTAATACTGCTGATCTGACTACGAATTTCTTTTCCGCTTGCCATACTCAGGTCTCCTGTTTACCAGCTACTATTGGATTTGAATGCAGTCACAGCTTCATTCAGGGCTTTTTCAATGTCGTCGTTATAATCTCCCGACTCATTGATTTTATCCATTAAATCAGCGTGGTTGGCTTTAACATAATCCTGCAGGGCATTTTCAAAATCAACGATCTTGGCTACATCCACATCATCCAGAAAACCTTTGGTGGCTGCAAACAGGGAAACCGCCATCTGGGCAACGCTATAGGGTGTGTACTGAGTCTGTTTCATTAATTCAGTCACTCGCTGACCCCGTTCAATCTGGCTTCGGGTTGCCTCATCCAGATCAGAGGCAAACTGAGCAAAAGCCGCCAGTTCACGATACTGAGCCAGGTCAAGACGAATACCGCCACCGAGTTT
>JALVDE010000046.1 GCA_027009375.1 Gammaproteobacteria bacterium | reverse complement strand
ATCCTCCCTTTATCAACCCAAACTCCCCCAGGGATATATGAAAGCACTACTCCTTCTGTTTGCTGACATCTGCCGTTTTAAAAAAGGGCCGGAAGATATTCCCTATTCTGTCAGCCTGTTTATTCTTTTATTTGTCTGTAATTTGATTATTGAGATCTTACTTGGCCTGGGTTTTTATTCTGCTCTTGATGCTGCTTTACTGTCTCTTACCTCAATACTAACACTTTTTGCTTTTAGCTGGATCTGGCTGTTTCTGTTTAAATATAAAAGCCGTTTTGTACAAACCATAACGGCTTTTGTTGGTATTAGTTTATTCACCAACCTGTTTTTCTTTGTTCCCCTGACCTTGCTCTGGCAGGGTGGGATAATAATGGATCAGAGTTTTGCGTTGATTAATCTGATTCTGCTGGCCTGGATACTGGCTATCTATGCACATATTTTCAGGCGAGCCCTGGAAATTTCTTTTTTTCTGGGGATTGCCCTGGCTATTACCTATTTTATTTCTTACAGCAATCTATCTAATTACTTTCTAGGAGTTAATTAATATGCATGTGCATATTCTAGGTATCTGCGGTACTTTTATGGGGGGGATTGCCCTGCTGGCACGGGCTAATGGGCATAAGGTTACGGGACAGGATCTTAATGTTTATCCGCCTATGAGTACTCAGCTGGAAGAGCAGGGTATTGAACTGATTCAGGGCTATCGGGCAGAGGACTTAAAATCGGTTAAAGCCGATATTGTGGTTATTGGTAATGCGCTGTCACGGGGTAATGAGGCGGTAGAATATGTACTGGAGCAGAACATTCCCTATACTTCCGGTGCCCAGTGGCTGGCAGAAAATATTTTGCAGCAAAGATGGGTGCTGGGTGTGGCGGGTACTCATGGTAAAACCACGACCAGCAGTATGCTGGCCTGGATCCTGGAGTATGCTGGTTTAAATCCCGGCTTTCTGATAGGTGGTGTGCCAGAAAATTTTGGTATTTCTGCTCGTAATGGGGAGCTGCCTTTTTTTGTGGTAGAGGCAGATGAATATGATACCGCTTTTTTTGATAAGCGTTCCAAGTTTGTCCACTATCATCCACGAACGGTTATTTTAAATAATCTTGAGTTTGATCATGCGGATATCTTTGACGATCTGGATGCAATAAAAAAACAGTTCCATCATTTGATCCGTACGATCCCTGGAAATGGTTTGATTATTTATCCTCAAAGCGACAAAAATCTGCAGGATGTCCTGGCTATGGGATGCTGGAGTCAGACTGAAACTCTGGTTGATTATGAGGTGTCAGATCAGCGCAATGGCTGGTCAGTTTCTCTGCTCAATAAAGATGGTTCAGAATTTAAGGTCTATTTTAATAACAAGCTGCAGGGAACGGTTAATTGGTCACTATTAGGTCTGCATAATGTCTATAATGCGGTTATGGCCATTGCCGCAGCCCGTCATGCCGGCGTACCGGTGAAGCATGGTATTGATGCCCTGGCAGAATTTAAGAATGTTAAACGCAGGATGGAAATAAAAGGCAAGGTTAATAATATTACCGTTTATGATGATTTTGCTCATCATCCGACTGCTATTGAAACGACCATTGACGGTCTGAAACAACACATTCCAGCCCAGGAACGAATTATTGCTATCCTTGAACCCCGTTCCAATACCATGAAAATGCAGGTGCATAATAAAACCCTGCCGGGGGCACTGGCCAGTGCTGATAAGGTGTTTTTCTATCTTCCGGGGGACTATACTGCAAAATTTGATGATACTCTGGAAGCATTAGGTGATAAGGCGCAAGCTTATAATAATCTGGATGATATGCTAGACTCAATTTTAGCCATGACTCAAAGCGGAGATCATTTGCTGGTTATGAGTAATGGCGGCTTTGGAGGGATCCATCAAAAGCTGCTGGACGGCTTATTATAATAATCGCTTTTTTACAGACAGTCCTTTTTACAGCCAGTTTTAGTACAAAGCAGGATCTAATTCTTTATGACTCAAAAAGTGGTAACGGTTGCCGTTACAGGTGCCTCTGGTGCGCCTTATTTTATTCAATTATTAAAAAGTCTTTTTGCTGCACAGGTTAAAGTCAATCTTCTGCTGTCTTCTGCGGCTCGAATTGTTGCGACAACTGAGCTGGGGCTGGAACTGCCTGCTGATAAACAGGCTCTTAAACCTTTTCTGCTGGAATATCTGGAAACATCTGAATCCGATCTTCTGGAAATTTATGGTAAGGAAGAATGGACAGCACCGGTCGCCAGTGGTTCTAATCCTGCCCGGACAATGATAATCTGCCCCTGCTCCATGGGTACTCTTTCGGCTATTGCTCATGGCGCCAGTAATAATTTAATTGAACGTGCAGCTGATGTGATACTGAAGGAACGCAAGCAGCTTATCTTATTAACCCGTGAAATGCCCTATTCTTCAATCCACCTTGAAAATATGCTTAAATTAAGCCAGATGGGGGTAACCATTATGCCCGCTTCACCGGGCTTTTATCATCAGCCTCGTTCTATTGATGATCTGGTGAATTTTGTAGTAGCCAGAATACTCGATCATATTGGTGTAAAACACAACTTGGTATCACGTTGGGGTTAGGTTTTAACTGAAAATTTAAAATATGGACAGACAGCTATGACTAATGCAACGAACAACAAAACGGATTCAGCATTAATTATTAAGCGCCTGCCTATATTTCCCTTAAAAACGGTCCTGTTTCCAGAAGGGCCGCTTTCCTTAAAAATCTTTGAACCTCGTTATCTGGATATGCTCACAGAGTGTGAGAAAAACGGTACTGGTTTTGGGGTCTGTCTGATCCGGGATGGTAATGAAACCGGCAAAGCGGCGGATATTTATTTAACAGGTACTCTGGCACAGGTTACTTTCTGGGAAAGCCGTAAGGATGGTTTACTGGGAGTGTCTGTTAAGGGCGAACGCAAGTTTCATATTCTGGATAAAACCGTAGAAAAAAATGAACTGACGGTTGCTGAAGTTAAGCTGGTTGAACTGGAACCGGTTCAGGCTGTACCAGAACAGTTTTTGCCCATGGTGACTGTTCTGGAAAAAATCATGCAAACTCTCAAGCACCCTTATATTACGCTGGAAAAAAAATACAATAATGCCTGCTGGGTGGGTTCACGTCTGGGGGAATTATTACCTCTGTCTCTGGAGAAAAAACAGCAATTGCTGGAAATGAATGAAGCCAATGCCCGTCTGGCCATGCTTTATGAAGAAATGCTTACCATGGGAATCTTATCTGAGTAAGCCCCAGAGCCAGTAGTGTTATTAAGACCAGTCCAGTATAAGCCCAGTCTTTTCTATGATGTTGTGAGCGTTTGATCATAAAACCAATAACAATAAGAGCAGCCAGAATGGTTAATAAGCTGCCTACCTGAATTTCCAGGTACTGATCCAGGTGTTTATACAGATCACCCATAAGATAACCGGGTAGTATATAAGCGGGGGCCCAGACCAGGGCAGAAAGTACATTAACTACAAAAAACAGCTTTCCGGACATACCCAGACTGCCGGCAATGGTGGGAATAACGGCTCGAATCGGCCCAACAAACCGTCCCAGTACCACGCTGTACGTTCCATACTGATGGAAAAATTCTTCACCTTTAAGAAATGCCTCTTTATGACGGGCATAGAGTCTGGAATGATGTAAAGGTTCCTTAAAATATACCCCAATCCAGAAACTGATATTATCACCGATAACGGCCCCGAGGAAAGCCCAGAACAGGGTTGGCCAGAGTTCCAGTGTGCCGGAGGCAATTAAACCACCTATGGCCAGCAGGGCCACTGAACCGGGAAAGAAAAAACCAACCAGTAACAGGGTTTCCAGAAAGGCGATGCCAAAAATCAGCAGCCAGGTGTACTCGCTCTGCTTAATGAGCTGTGTAAAATCCAGTGAATATAAATAATCCATAGCGGTTTACTTCTTAATACCAATACCCTGGTGTAATAACCACAGACTGATAATGCCGAGCAACAGGATAAAACCCAGAATGATCAAAATGGCGGTACTGAGACTGGCATCAGAAACTCCCAGCATGCCCATCCGAAAACCGTTAACCATATAAAGTACAGGATTAAACAGAGAGACATTTTGCCAGAAAGAGGGCAGCATATCGATGGAGTAAAATACACCGCCAAGATAAGTTAAAGGGGTCAGTACAAAAGTAGGAACAATACTGATGTCATCAAAACTATTAGCAAAGATAGCGTTTATCAGCCCTGCCAGGGAGAACAGCACCGCCGTTAAGATGGCAATGGCTATGGTAATCACATAGCTATCCACCGAAATGGTCGTAAAAAACAGGGAAACCAGGGTTACTACCAGTCCAACGACCAGACCCCGGGCCACTCCGCCGGACACATAGCCGGCAATAATGGTTAAGTTGGATACTGGAGATACCAGTAATTCCTCGATATGATGATGAAACTTGGTACCGTAAAATGACGAAACTACATTGGCATAGGAGTTGGTAATAATCGACATAATAATAAGACCGGGGACGATATAATCCATATAGGAGTAATTATCAATATCGCTCAGCTGTGAACCAATCAGACGGCCAAAAATAATAAAATATAAAGTCGTGGTAATAGCCGGGGGAACAATAGTCTGCAGCCATATCCGGGAAAAGCGTAGAATTTCCTTAATGACTATGGTGTTATAAGCTGTCAGGTTAGCTTTGAAGTACATGATTCGACTGTTCCGTTGGCAGGTTATTATTATTAACAAGGTGTAAAAACAGCTGTTCAAGACGGTTGCTTTTATTACGCATGCTCAGTACTTCAACCTGCTGATCACTGAGCAACTGAAATAAATGATTCAGACTTTCATGTTTTCTGACTTCCACTTCAAGAATTCGGTTTTCCACCAGTCTCATAGGGTAATCTTTAAGTCTAGGAGCACATTTTAGTGGCTGTTTCAGGTTGAGCACCAGGCATTCACTGTCCAGTTCATCCAGCAGTTCCAGCATGGTACAGTTTTTAATGATTTCGCCCTGATTAATAATAGCGATATGCTTACAGAGCTGTTCGGCTTCTTCCAGGTAATGGGTGGTCAGAATAATGGTGGTGCCCTGTTCATTGAGCTCCTGTAGAAATGACCACATACTGCGGCGTATTTCTATATCTACCCCGGCTGTAGGCTCATCCAGAATGAGTATCTGCGGGTTGTGCATCAGTGCCCGGGCAATCATCAGGCGGCGTTTCATGCCGCCGGATAATTCCCGTGCCATTTCACGGCGTTTATCCCATAATTCGAGCTGCCTCAGACGTTGTTCAGCTCTTTTAAAGGCTTCTTTACGTTTTAT
>JALVDE010000045.1 GCA_027009375.1 Gammaproteobacteria bacterium | reverse complement strand
TCTCTGAAACCCGGCGCTGCCATGGATGAAATGAAATATGATATGTGCGGTGCAGCCAGTGTCCTGGGCGCTATTAATGCCGTAGCGGAACTGCAGCTGGAGACCAATATTGTTGCCATTATCCCGGCCACTGAAAACCTGCCTGATGGTATGGCCAGCAAACCCGGTGATATTGTAACCAGTTATTCCGGTACCACTATTGAGATACTTAATACCGATGCCGAAGGCCGCTTAATCCTCTGTGACGCCCTCAGCTATTGTGAACGCTTTAATCCCGATGTAGTCATCGATGTCGCCACTTTAACAGGTGCCTGTGTGGTTGCCCTGGGTAAACATGCCGCAGGCATGTACAGTAATCACAGCCCGCTGGGTCATGACTTAACCAATGCCGGCAAGGCTACCGGAGACCGTATCTGGGAAATGCCTTTATGGGATGAATACCAGGAACAGCTTAAAAGCAACTTTGCTGATTTAGCTAATATCGGCGGTAAAGAAGCTGGTTCAGTGACCGCTGCAGTGTTTTTATCGGCCTTCTGTAAAAAATACAACTGGGCACACCTTGATATTGCCGGTGTGGCCTGGGAATCCGGTAATAATAAAGGGGCCACAGGGCGCCCGGTATCCCTTTTAACTCAGTATATTATCGACCATTATAAACGCAGCCATTAAGCATTATGGCTCAGGTAGATTTTTACATTCTTAGCGACAGTTCAAAACGCAATATCAATCAAATGGTCTGCCGTCTGTGTGAAAAAGCCCTGGAAAAAGAGATGCAGGTATTTGTCTATACCTGCACTGATCAACAGGCTCAGATCCTCGATGAGCTGTTATGGACCTATAAATCTGACAGTTTTATCCCACATTGCATCATTTCTGATGATTTTTTACCGGTTTCACCAGCAAAAACTGAAAATTTCAACTATCCTGTAGTTATTAAAGCGGTAAACTCTGTGCTTGATCAACAATTACCTGCCCAATTTAAAGGCCTGCTGATCAACCTAAGTCAGACAATACCGCCTTTTATGCCGTATTTTGAACGAATTGCTGAAATGGTTGATAAGGATGAAACCGAAAAACAACTGGCTCGTGAGCGATATCGTTTATATCGTCAGCAGAATCATACTTTAAACAAGTATGATTTATAGCTAGTGATGAGTTAATGAGTTAATTAGTTTACCCAATTTAAGTGTTAAAGTTGTATTGTGAATAAAGATAACAAAAAAGATTTTACTTCCGCCATGGGCGACCTGAAAGGCCTTCTGGATAAAGAAGGGATAAGCATCGGCCGCCCTGTTTCTGATAAAGACACCATCCCCACATTAACAGCCGACCTGCTGGATAATGAAATCATTAACCAGTTTGAGGAACAGTTAAGATCCTCAAATCAGAATAATACTAACAATGAGGATTATTCTGAAGATATAACCCCCGTTGACAGTTTACAGGACAATCCTCAGGACACTATCGACCTTCCGGTTCTGGACGGCACAATTACAGTCAGTGACGAAAAGGCTCCATCCGATATAGATGACTATATATCGGATATCGATGATGATGACTTTGATGTACTCGAATTTGCCGACTCTGTTGAACAGCTGGAAGAAACCGTAGAGTCCATTACCCAACCTGAAGACCTGCTCAGATTTGAAGAACAGACTCAAACCCACCATGAAACGCCAGAAATATCCAGCGAATCGGATAATCACAGTCCCTCTATCGCTCCCGAAACAGCTCATACCAGCTTTTCTGAAATTACCGAAAGTATTCACTATGAACAGTTAAAGGAAAAACTGCATAAGCAGCTCTCTTTTCAGATAGAACTGTCCATTGCTCAACTCAAGACCCAGTTACTGGATAATCTGGCTGCCGAACTGGAAGCGGCCTTTAAACCTAAATAAATAAGCCAGAATCACCCGCAATAAGCGTCTGGTATCTTTATCAAGTTACAGTATTTTCCGTTGAAAATCCCCCTTTTCAAGGGTTACTTTACGCCCTGTTAGGACTATAATAAGCCGTTTGAATTCCACTATGGTATTCAAACCCGGATTATTATGCACAAACCAATACCCAATGCAGCTAAAACCTGAAACAAAACTTGATAACCTAACATCTGATAAAGAGTAGCTCTCCACCATGGAAAAAACATATAACCCTCATGCAATTGAACAGCGCTGGTATGAAACCTGGGAAGAAAACGGTTATTTTTCCCCTGATATGGACACTGAACAAACTTCAGATTCCGGCCAGGACAGCTACTGTATAATGATCCCACCGCCCAACGTGACCGGAAGTTTACATATGGGTCATGCCTTTCAGGACACCATTATGGATGCCCTGACCCGTTACCACAGAATGAAAGGTGACAAAACACTCTGGCAGCCCGGTACCGATCACGCCGGTATTGCCACCCAGATGGTCGTTGAACGTATTATTAATGCCGAAGGTAAAACCCGTCATGATCTGGGCCGCGAAGCTTTTATTGAGAAAATCTGGGACTGGAAAGCCCATTCCGGCAATACCATTACCCGCCAGTTACGGCGTATGGGTGCCTCTTTAGACTGGAAACGTGAACGTTTTACCATGGACGAAGGGCTGTCTGAGGCCGTAAAGGAAGTATTTGTCCGCCTGTATGAAGAAGGCCTGATTTACCGCGGCAAACGTCTGGTCAACTGGGATCCGGTTCTGCATACGGCAGTATCCGATCTGGAAGTTATTTCCGAAGAAGAAAACGGCCACTTCTGGCATATGCGTTATCCGCTCAGTGACGGCAGCGGTTATATTATAGTCGCCACCACCCGTCCGGAAACCATGCTGGGCGATACCGCAGTCGCCGTTCACCCCGATGATGAACGCTATCAGGATATGATTGGTAAAACCATCAAGCTGCCCCTGACTGACCGGGAAATTCCTGTTATTGCCGACGATTATGTGGATCCTGAATTTGGTACCGGCTGTGTCAAAATCACCCCTGCGCATGATTTTAATGACTATGATATGGGCAAGCGCCATAACCTGCCCATTATCAATATCCTTACTGTAGATGCCGCAATAAATGACAATGCTCCGGAAAAATACCGGGGCATGGATCGCTATGAAGCCCGTAAAGCCATAGTAAAGGATCTGGACGAGGCCGGTTTACTGGAAAAAATTGACGAGCACCGTTTAATGGTACCCAGAGGCGACCGCTCCGGAGCCGTTATTGAGCCTTATCTGACTGACCAATGGTATGTCAAAATTGCTCCCCTGGCTGAGCCGGCCATTAAAGCGGTAGAAGATGGAGATATCCGCTTTGTTCCAGACAACTGGAAAAACACCTATTTTGAATGGATGAACAATATTGAAGACTGGTGTATTTCCCGTCAGATCTGGTGGGGACACCGTATTCCCGCCTGGTATGATGACAACGGCAATGTCTATGTAGGCAAAGACGAACAGGCCATTCGCCAGCAGCATAATCTGGATGATTCCATCAGCCTGAAACAGGATGAAGATGTACTGGACACCTGGTTTTCTTCCGCCTTATGGCCCTTCTCCACCCTGGGCTGGCCGGATAAGACACCGGAACTGGATACGTTTTATCCTACCAATGTTCTGGTTACCGGTTTTGACATTATTTTCTTCTGGGTGGCCCGAATGATTATGATGGGACTTAAATTTACCGGTGAAGTGCCGTTTAAGGAAGTGTACGTGCATGGTCTGGTACGTGATTCTCATGGTCATAAAATGTCCAAATCCAAAGGCAATGTTCTGGACCCTATTGATTTAATCGACGGTATTGAACTGGAAACACTGGTAGAGAAACGTACCTCCGGCATGATGCAGCCGCAAATGGCTAAAAAAATAGAGAAACAGACCCGCAAGGAATTCAAGGACGGCATTCCCGCTTTTGGTACCGATGCCCTGCGCTTTACCTTTGCCATTCAGGCCACTACCGGCCGTGATATCAAGTTTGATATGGGCCGTATTGAGGGCTATCGCAATTTCTGCAACAAACTCTGGAATGCCTCCCGTTATGTGCTGATGAATACCGAAGGTCATGACTGCGGCATGGATAATGATGAAATGGAATTCAGCCTGGCAGACAAGTGGATTATTTCCCGCCTGCAGCAAACCGAACAGCAGGTCATTGATTCCCTCAATACCTATCGACTGGACAGAGCCGCACAGGCTATTTATGAATTTACCTGGAACGAATATTGCGACTGGTACCTCGAACTGTCCAAATCAGTACTCAATAATGACTCGGCCAGTGAAGCACAGCAGCGCGGCACCCGCAATACCTTAATCAGGGCACTGGAAAGCCTGCTGCGCCTGGCTCATCCTATTATGCCGTTTATTACTGAAGAGATCTGGCAACGGGTTGCCCCCCTGGCCGGTATTCAGGGTGATACCATTATGTTACAGCCCTTCCCTGAACCTCAGTCTGCACAGGTTGACCAGGATGCCGTAGATGAAATGAACTGGCTGCAGCAATTTGTACTGGGGGTCAGACAGATCCGCAGCGGCTATGATATTAAACCCGGCAAACCGTTAAATGTCTTACTGGCCAATGGTTCTGACAGTGACAAAGCCCGACTGCAGCGTAATGAAACCATGCTGATTAAACTGGCACGACTGGAATCCATTACCTGGCTTGATGATGATAATGCCCCTGAATCTGCTACTGCTCTGGTTGGCGAAATGCAGATATTAATTCCTATGGCCGGCCTGATTGATATTGACGCCGAACGGGAACGGCTGAATAAGGAAATTGAGTCCAATCAGGGCTTTATCAGCAAGCTGGAAGCCAAACTGTCCAATGAAAATTTTGTTTCCAGAGCACCGGAACAGGTCGTGGCTCATGAACGCCAGAAACTCACAGAAACTCAGAACAAACTCAAAAGTCTGACCGAGCAGCTTGAGAAATTATCCTCTTTGTAACACAATGCCGGCAGATAGTAATAATGTCCCCGGTAAGCCTGTTTTCACTATAAGCTGCCGGGCCACCCCACTACTTTAAGTAGCGAGGCTTTTTAACCATTCATTCTGTATGCACATAATGATTCAAGGTAACTGACTTATGGTTCTCAATAAACTGTTTAAACCCATCTTCAGCCCCTTCACTAAAGAAAAATGGCAAAGTAAAAATACTGAAGTGAGAAAAAAGGCCGTTCAGGAACTGCCTGTCAGCGCACAGGAAACCCTGGCTGATATTGCCATTAATGACAGTGATGAAAATATCCGTGCCATAGCCGCCAATAAACTCAGTGACCTGGATCTACTGCAGACCATCATTATGAAAGGGACTAACGGTACCGTTAAGGAAGCCGCTCTGACCCGTCTGT
>JALVDE010000044.1 GCA_027009375.1 Gammaproteobacteria bacterium | reverse complement strand
AGGCGGGTTTTTAGAACCCGGCCGACATAACAGAATCGGGACGGCTGGTCAGTTTTAATATGGTGGGCATCAATACGGGCAATCTGCGGGGTCATATCAGCACGAACACCCAGTAATTTGCCGGATATTTGATCCGTCAGGGTAAAGGTCATTAACTGCAGATCATGCCCGGTACCTGTAAGCAACGAATCAAGAAAATCGATCATTGGCGGTTCTACCAGATCATAACCCCAGCTATGGTACATATCCAGCAATACTCTGCGCTGCTGGTCCATGGCTTTGGCCTGAGGCGATAACACTTCCTGAATTCCTTCAGGTAATAACCAACGATCTTTTTTTAGCATATTGTTCAGTTTATTGTTTCGGTTTTTTGTAGCGTAAATAGCTGTGTTGTTTTCAGAGCTTTAATTGTCTGTATATTGTATCAGTGTTTCAGTATATATATGGTAACAGCACCGATAATCATACTGATAAAGCCTGTCCAGCGCAGTTGCTGTTCACTCATTTGTGCTGCACTGAGCATCATCTGTTTAAAGGCTTTGGGGTTTAATATTGGTAATAAACCTTCCAGAACCAGCATCAGGGCTCCTGCAATAAGGATTTCATGCCACATAAACAAAAAAAATCCGGTTTTTTAGTAAAACCGGATTTTATACTATTTTAACGGCAGATTGAACTTATTTGTGCCAGCCTGGCTATTGTTTACCCTGAATATTTTTAAAATATTCAAAGAAATCAGAATCCGGCTCAACCACCATAATATCTGAAGTACTGCTAAAGGTATTACGATAGGCATTCAGGCTTCGATAAAAAGTAAAAAACTCTTTATTCTGGCCATAGGCTTTTGCATAAATTTCTGAGGCTTTGGCATCACCTTCACCGCGAATTATTTCTGCTTTCTTAAAGGCATCGGCTTTCAGGATAGTAACCTGACGATCAGCATCAGCAGTAATTCGATCCGCACTTTCATTACCCTGGGCTCTTAGCTCCTTGGCAATCCGGGTACGTTCAGTTTCCATTCTGCGGAAAATCTTGTCACTGACCTTGGGTGGAAATTCAATTCGCTTAATACGCACATCCACAATCTGAATACCAAAAGGTTTAACAGATTTATTAGCCGACTTGTTAATGTCATCCATAATGATATGCCGTTCACCGGATATCACTTCAAACATATTACGGCGGCCGAATTCATTACGCAGACCTTCTTTTACGATGGTTGCAATCCGTTCCTGAGCGATATCCATATCGCCGCGCATGGACACATAAAAAGTCTTAACATCCGCAATACGCCACTGGATAAAAGAATCAACGACCACGATTTTCTTTTCTTCGGTCAGGTAATCTTCCGGCTTGGCATCAAAGGTCTGGATGCGTTTGTCATATTTACGTACATTATTAACAAAAGGCAGTTTAAAATGCAGACCCGGTTCATAGTCAGCCCGCTCAATTTTACCCCATTTAAACAGGATGGCATTTTCGGTTTCTGAAACGGTAAACAGCGAGGCAGAGCCAACAATACCCAGCACAATAATAGTTATGGCAATTAAAACTTTCATTAACGTTTCTCCCTCAGCGGCGGTCTGGTGCGGGCAGGTTCAGAACTAAACCCGGAAGTACGGTATTTGGACTGTACCTTGCTGGGCTCATAGCTGTCTGAATTATTTCTGCTACCTCCACCGGTATTACTGGCTTTAAGAGGACGGTTGATTCCTCCGCCAAGCATCATTTTATCCAGCGGCAGATAAAGCAGGTTATTACCGCCTTTAGTATCCACCATGACCTTGCTGGTCTTGCTGTAAACACTTTCCATGGCATCCAGATAGAGACGATCACGGGTCACTTCCGGCGCTTTTTCATATTCTTTTAATACACTCAGGAAGCGGGCAACCTCACCCTCTGCTTCAGCAATAACTCTACCCTTATAGGCTTCAGAACCGGCAAGCTGCTTGGCCGCAAAACCCCGTGCTTTGGGAATCACATCATTACGATAGGCCTGAGCCATATTAATATAACGTTCTTTATCTTCCCGTGCCGCGTTTACATCTTCAAAAGCATGCTGTACCTGGGCTGGAGCCTTGGCACTTTGCAGGGTAAAACGGGTAATGAGTAAGCCGGTTTTATAACGGTCCAGAATTTCCTGGGCCAGTTTACCGATTTTAGCCGCAATCTGACTACGGCCTTCCGTCAGAATAAAGTCCATTTCATTTTTTCCGACAATTTCTCTGACGGCACTTTCAGAAACCTGACGCAGAACATAACCGGGGTCACGGACATTAAACAGGAAATTTTCTGCATTGCTGACTTTATACTGCACAGCCACTTTGATATCGACAATATTTTCATCTTTGGTCAGCATCAGGGCTTCATGAGTACTGCCACCCAGATTTAAGCTTCTGGAAGCACTGACATCGACTATCTGGTAGCTTTGAATAATAGGAGCATACCACTGGATACCCGCATCCACTGTCTTATAGGCCTCTCCAAACTGCAGAACCACGGCTTTTTTACCCTGATCAACGGTATAGATACCAGACATGGCCCAGATGGCAATACCAATGACTGCCGCCAGAACAAAAACAATGGTTGGTGGCTGATTACTACTGGAGGAATTATCCCCCGAGCTACCGCCGCCACCTTTACCGCCAAACAGTTTGCCTATCTTGTCATTGAGATTTTTAATGATCTCATCCAGATCAGGCGGTCCCTGCTCATTATTGTTCTTGTTTCCCCAAGGGTCGTTATTTTTAGGACCCCCCGGTTCATTCCAGGCCATTTAATACTCCAGTTTTATATTACAGGACAGCCTTATGGCTGTCTTTATTAACTATTGACACGTACTATTAAAATCCAGTGCAAATCTTATCGGACTAAGACCACAGTGTCCATTTAGAATTCAATTTTTATGGGTTTAAAACGCAGCTATTATACCACTAAATCGCTAAACCCCGGCTGTTTTAATAATTTCTCAAACTGTCTGGCAGTGGTTTCGATATTAACCAGCCATTCACCGTCATCATTATAACTTTCATCCAGAATTTGTACCTGCTCAAACAGCATGGAGCGCCATTGGCCAGACTCTGCCGGGATTTTCAGGGTCTTTGTTACCCGCTCCCGGCTGAAAATATCGGCAATGGTGGTCATTAACAAATCCATGCCTTTACCATGAGCAGCTGACAGCCAGACCCTAAGAACCTTACCGTTATCATCGGTTTCTACACGCGGCTGCTGCCCTTCCAGCAGGTCAACCTTGTTATAAACCAGTAACTGCGGTGTTTCCAGGGCATCAATCTGTTCCAGAACAGAATTTACTTCAGCAATATGTTTGGCTCGGTTCTCGGTATGAGCATCAATAACATGCAGTAATAAATCCGCTTCACGGGTTTCCAGCAGGGTAGCATGAAAGGCTTCTACTAGATCATGGGGGAGATCACTGATAAAACCAACCGTATCAGCCAAAACAATGGCCTGATTTTTTGGCAGTTCGACTCTTCTAAGGGTCGGATCCAGTGTCGCAAACAGTTGATCCGCTGCATATACGGAGGATTGAGTCAGTTGATTGAATAATGTGGATTTACCGGCATTGGTATAGCCAACCAGAGAAACCGTAGGTAATTCAGCCCGTTGCCGGGAACGACGGCTCTGCGCCCGCTGTTTACGTACCTTGTCCAGGCGTTTATTAAGCTGTTTAATGCGCATTCCCAGTAAACGACGATCGGTTTCCAGCTGGGTTTCACCAGGTCCCCTTAAACCAATCCCCCCTTTCTGACGCTCCAGGTGGGTCCAGCCTCGCACCAGACGGGTTGACAAATGACGCAGTTGAGCCAGTTCAACCTGCAGTTTACCTTCATGGGAACGTGCGCGTTGCGCAAAGATATCCAGAATCAGCCCTGTCCTGTCCAGTACCCGGCATTGCAGCAGAGCCTCAATATTACGTTCCTGAGCGGGAGAAAGCTGATGATTGATAATAACCAGATCGGCCTGATGCAGTTCAACCAGTTGACGGATTTCTTCTGCTTTACCGGTTCCGATAAAATATTTTGGTTCGGGACGGTTTCGTTTACCCTTGATAAAAATCAGGGGATCGGCACCGGCTGACACAACCAGATCATAAAATTCTGCCTGTGCTTCCTGCTGTTCATTGTTATTGATTTGCGGGAAATCAATATGTACCAGAATAGCACGCTCACCTGAGCCGCCGGGACGTTCAAACAATATCTATAGTCCTTAACATCCGGAATAAAGTTCGGGCCGGTGTTTTACCTGAAGGCTTAATAATCTTTAAAGTAACCGTCATGCAATTGTTCAGGATTGAGTTCAGGAATTATTACCTTCTTCAGTGGTCAATTTGACATTTCTTGCAGGCACAATGGTTGAAATAGCATGTTTATAAACCATCTGGCTGACTGCATTTTTCAGTAAAATAACGAATTGATCGAAGGATTCAACCTGCCCCTGTAATTTAATACCATTAACCAGATAAATGGATACCGGCACCCTTTCCTTTCTCAATACGTTCAAATAAGGGTCTTGTAAGGCTTGCCCTTTACTCATTATAATTTCTCCTGAATTATCGTTATTAGTATGGTCTTCTATGTTGTTTTTTTGTTCTACCGCGCCAAGCACAAAGAGGGCGATTATTGTATAATAATTTGTTGCTCATGTATATAAGCAAATACTTAAATAACTCATTATTATAATAATATGGGGCCAAAACGCTTCAAATAAACCGCATTAACCCGAGGCTGAACAAAAACCTCCAAAATTCCGCGCCCTTTTTTAACCTAAAATTAAGTTAAATCTGTATTTTTAATAAAAAATTAACAGAAACTGAGGCAATCTGAATGCATTGTAGCTTTTTCTATAAAAAAATACATAGTGATATTACAGCAAAAACTGGGGTAATCCCTAGGTTTTGTTTCCTGCTGTTCTTTCAGGCTCCGCCTTTCTAATTACCGGGCTTAAATATTCCACCGCCTGATGAATATTGTCATTATCTTCTGTGGCCAGCCAGAGTCCATCCTGTTCCCGGCGCAGCCAGGTCATCTGTCGTTTGGCAAACTGCCGGGTAATGGTTATTGCGCGTTCAATCATTTCCTCCCGGCTCATTTTACCTTCCAGGTATTCCCAGACCTGTCGGTAACCCACAGCCCTCATAGAGGGCATGGAAAGATCCAGATCGCCCCGCTGATAGAGCTGCTGTACTTCTTCAATAAAGCCCTGCTCAATCATCTGCTGAAAACGCAGGGCAATACGTTCACGCAATAGCTCCCTTGAACGCGGTGCAATAACTATTTTATGGTTTTCAAAAGGCAGGGCCTGGGCCTGGCTGGCCTGCTGTAACTGGCTCATGGTCTGACCGGTGATCTGGTAAACTTCCAGTGCCCTTTGCACCC
>JALVDE010000043.1 GCA_027009375.1 Gammaproteobacteria bacterium | reverse complement strand
ACTTATCGGCCACAGCAGAAAAAACTCCAGTAAATTTGAGTTTGTGATTTTATAATAATTAAATAAGACGACTTTCTTAAAGTATCAATGTATTTTTAGGCAATAAATTCACTTTTTACCAGTAAAAAAGCCTATTATTTGTAATATTCAGGAATTTATTTGAAAAAACAGAAAATGCAGGGCTAATACAGGAAAAAACCCGAGAAAATTATACACTTTTTTATACGCAGCAACAGACAGGAATATTATCCTAAATCAATCAGTTGAATCGCAGCGAGAATGATCAGAGTGCTGAAGATGCAAGGATTTACAGGTTATTTTGGCTTTATTCGTAGTCACCCCTACGAGTGAAGTCAAAATGTTCTGGAAAGCATTGCAGATTCAGTGCTATGGACATTCGCAGTAGGTTCAACTGATTTATTTAGGATTATTTTAACAGGCGGGCCTGAAGTCGAATAATAGCCTGGGAGTGTATCTGACTGACCCGGGATTCACTGACACCGATAACGGCTCCAATTTCTCTGAGGTTCAGCTCTTCAGAATAATATAAGGCCATCACCATGCGCTCCCGTTCCGGCAGACTGGCAATAGCATTAGCAACATGTTCCTTAAGGTCTTCTTTTTGCAGGCCATCCAGTATGCCCGACTGGGGATTGGGAATATTTTCCAGTATGGACTCATCGCCTATGCCGATTTCCTCAAAACTGAGTATTTTCTGGCCACTGGCATCCTGCAGTACTTTATTGTACTCATCCAGATCCATTTCCAGAGCTTCAGCAATTTCACTGTCACGGGCATCACGGCCCTTTTCATTTTCTATTTGCCGAACGACTTCCGCGACTTTTCGGCTGTTGCGATGAACCGAGCGAGGCGCCCAGTCATTTTTTCTAATTTCATCCAGCATAGCACCACGGATCCGGATACTGGCATAGGTTTCAAAGCTGGCCCCCTGAGCTGCATCATAATTTTTAGCCGCTTCCAGCAGACCTATCATACCCGCCTGGATCATATCATCGAGCAGTACATTGGCCGGCAGACGGCTTTTCAGATGCCAGGCAATTCGCTTGACCAGAGCCGTATGTTTGTCAACCGTGTCCTGCTGCTGATACTGATTGTAGATTTCTGCTTTTTTCATTGTCAGGCTCATAACCACATCCCCATGACCTTATCAATTTCAGCCTTTTATATTTTAGTTAAACTGTTTTAATTTGAAGCAATTAAACGTTCAACAAAAAATTCCAGGTGTCCCCCTGCCCGTCTGGGCAGAGGCCATTTATTAATTTTTTCTGCTGCCATAGTAAAGGCCTGGGCCGAAGGGCTCCTCGGATAGGCCAGTGTTACAGCGGTTTGTTTTTTAACCGATTTTCTTAAGTAAATATCAAAGGGTACAGCACCCAGAAAATCCAGCGAGACATCCAGAAACCGGTCTGTAACCTTGAGTATTTTATTAAATAACTCACGTCCTTCTTTCATATCATGAGCCATATTCGGCAGAATACGAAACCGGTTAATACCCTGTTCTTTATTTAAAACTTTAATTAAGGCATAAGCATCTGTAATAGAAGAAGGTTCATCGCATACCACAACAATCACTTCCTGCGAAGCTCTACAAAAACTGACCACACTCCTATCAATACCTGCAGCCGTATCGATAATTAATACATCCAGTTCATTTTCCAGCTCACTGAAAGCATTAATAATACCGGCATTTTCAGCATCACTTAAAGAAGCCATGCTGCTGACACCAGAGGCTGCTGGAATAATTTTTACTCCACCAGGGGCCTCCACAATAATTTCCGACAGGTCATAATCCCCTGTTAATACATGGGAAATATTCAGCTTCGGATGCAGGCCCAGTAATACATCAATATTGGCCAGCCCCAGATCAGCATCCAGAATCATGACTTTTTTTCCTGAGGCCTGTAAGGCCATAGCAAGATTGACGGAGACATTGGTCTTGCCTACCCCACCCTTACCGCTGCTGACTGCAATTACTCTGACAGGTCGCCCCTGAGTCATACGTCGTAAACCTTCTGCTTGGTCAGCAGGACGCCGGTTTGTATATCCCGGCAGGAGCCTGCTGTGTTGTACTTTACTGGCCGAATCAGCCAAATGCATGGGACAGACCTCCGGCAGAATAAGACATTGCCAGTTCATCTGTTTTCACCTGCACCGGATGCTGACGAACCATCTCCAGTGCCAGTTTCAGAAAGTCCTTGGTATTGGCCTGATGAATGTCTTCAGGAACTTTCTGCCCATCACTAATGTAGTTGAGATGCAGCCGATTCTCAATAAGAATTGAAATTATTCCGCCAATCGAAGTAGATTCATCTACCTTGGAGGCAATACAGCCGTCCAGCTCACCGGCATTAAATGTACTTATTACTTCATCCATTGCCAGGGTCTGGGCAGCGGCAGACAGTACCGCCAGTACTTTAATGCCTGAATAACTGCGGCGCAGCATAGTCAGCTGCTGGGTCAGTCTTATATCCCTGGGACTCATACCGGCAGTATCAATCAGTACCAGTTTCTTATCCTCCAGACGAGCCAGTATCTGTTTTAGTTCCTGCTCATCATCTGCGACATAGACCGGTGCCCCCAGAATACGGCCATAGGTTTTAAGCTGTTCATGGGCACCGATTCGATAACTGTCCGTGGTAACCAGTGCCAGGTCTTTTGCCCCGTATTTAAGGGTAAAACGAGCCGCCAGTTTGGCTATATTGGTGGTTTTGCCTACTCCGGTTGGCCCCACCAGAGCAATGACGCCACCTTCATCAATTAAATCGCTGTCTGAAGTCGGCAGACTGCGGGCAATCAGGGTTAATAAACGTCTCCAGCTCTCTTCCAGGGAGTCGCTAGCATCCAGTTGTTTGACCAGTTCTTCACTCAGGGATGATTTCAGTCCCAGCCGGTAAAGACGTGACAGCAGTTCAGCCCGGTGCGGATGGCGACGGGAAAAATCCCCCCAGGCCAGTCCGGAAAGCTGGGTTTCCAGAATACCGCGCAGAGATTTAATTTCTTCCTGCATAGAGGTCAGTGCCGGATCCTGTATCCACTCCACTTTTTCTGCCGTTTTTTTCTGACTGCGCTTTGTCCGGGTTGTAGAACTTACTTTTTCCCTTTGAGGTGATTGACGTACACTGCCGCTGTCGGCAAAAAAATCATCCAGATCCCAGTCATTGTTCTGTTCAGCTGTTTCTCTGGAGGCTTTGTTATGTTTTGCCCCTTTAAGATGCTGATAATCAAAAGCCTCCTGTGGTTCTGATTCAGGCTTTTCATATGGCTCAGGCTGTAATTCAGATATATAAGGCTGTCTGCGCTCCTGTACAGAAGGCTGAGTATAAGCATCCTGTTTATCTCTGCTGCCGGAAGCCTGTTTAAATAATTTTGAAAAACCTTCCTGACGGGCTGGTTTTTCAGCCGCAGGTACAGAGGCATGGCTAAACTGAATAACATCATCCTCAATGGAATCTTCAAGCTTATCTGTTACTGCCGATTTGCGAACTTTAGAAAATACCGAACGTTTTTTATTTTTCTTCTGAGTTTCTATCTTGCCTTCCATTTGCTTTCGACGGTTCAGATTAGCAGAAGGAGCTCCTCCTGCCTGAGAGCTTCGATTTAGAGGTTCAGACAAACCGCTGGAACCCGCCTGACGTTTAATGGCTTCTTCATCATAATCAATAGCCGCCACCAGCTCAATGCCGCCGCTGACTTTATTATTGGACAGAATAACCGCATCCGCTCCTAACTCATCCTTTACCAGCCGTAAGGCCTCACGCATATCTGCCGCAAAAAACCGTTTAATCTTCATAACCACTCACCTTCCAAACTTCCAAAGCCAATTTTTTACCTGAAACCAATCTAAAACCTGTTTCCTTAAACCTGCTCTACTGCCCCACCGTAGCCACAATCTTGATCTGCATATTGTCCGGTACCTCGTTATAGGCCAGTACATGCATATTCGGTATGGTATGTTTAACAAAACGCATTAACATCGGCCGTATCTGGGCAGACACCAGTAGAACCGCCGGACTGCCGTTCATTTCCTGGTTCTGGGCACTTTCAGCCAGAGACTGATGAATCCGTTCAGCCAGTCCCGGTTCTATACCACCACCGTCTTCTGACATCTGCATTGATTGATGCAATAACTGTTCCAGAGATGGTTCCAGGGTAATAACCGGCAGTTCATTCGATAAGCCATTGATATGCTGTACAATAAACCGTCCCAGTGCCACCCGTACATGGGCTGTCAAAATATCGGCATCCTGTGTCACTGGTGCATATTCCGCAAGACATTCAATAATGGTTTTAAAGTCACGAATAGGAATAGACTCATTGAGCAGGTTCTGCAGCACTTTCACAATAGTACTCAGAGGCAGCATCTTAGGTACCAGCTCTTCTACCAGTTTGGGTGACGAAACGGCCAGCCGGTCCAGCAATTGCTGTACCTCTTCATGACCAAGTAATTGTGAGGCATTTTCATTGAGCACCTGGCTCAGATGTGTGGCAATAACCGTATTGGCATCCACCACGGTATAACCCAGAGTCTGGGCATTTTCTTTTTCATCCTGGTTAATCCAGACCGCCGGCAGACCAAAGGCTGGATCTTTGGTTTTGATGCCTTTAATTTCTCCAAACACCTGGCCCGGATTAATGGCCATATCATGTTCAGGATGCACTTCAGCTTCACCAACCGATACCCCCATCAGGGCAATACGATAAACATTGGGCGCCAGATCCAGGTTGTCTCTGATATGAACCGGCGGAATAAGAAAACCCAGATCCTGGGACAGTTTCTTACGCACACCTTTAATACGGGACATAAGCTGTCCTCCCTGAGCCTTATCCACCATAGGGATCAGACGATAGCCTACTTCCAGACCAATGGCATCCACCGGCATAACATCATCCCAGCTCAGTTCCTTGAGATCGCTGGATGCATCCTCCATTTCCAGCTGCTGTTCCTGCTGCTCCTGAATGACTTCCAGTTCAGTTCCAGCCTGCTTATTTTTGCGCCAGGCAATAAAGCCGGTTAAGGCCGCAAAGCTTAAAAAAGCCAGGTGCGGCATTCCTGGAACCAGCCCCATAATAGTCATAATACCGGAGGTAATACCCAGGGTTTTGGGCTTATTGAACATATCCGCAATAAACTTACCCCCCATATCACCTTCACGATTTTCACGGGTGACCATAATACCGGCCGCAGTAGAAAGAATAAGACCGGGGATCTGTGCCACCAGGCCGTCACCAATAGTCAGCAGTACATAATTTTCAGCGGCCTGGGCCGCACTGAGATCATGCTGCAGTATTCCGATAGTAAAACCGCCGATAACATTGATCAGAGTAATTAAAATTCCGGCAACGGCATCACCCCGTACAAACTTACTGGCACCGTCC
>JALVDE010000042.1 GCA_027009375.1 Gammaproteobacteria bacterium | reverse complement strand
TATAATCGGTAATATCGGCAATATCCAGGGTCTGAATTCTGCGTCCCATACGATAAGCATAAGGAGCAAACAGTTCATTGTCATATTCCGGATCACGTTCAAAGGCAATGGCACTGCCGTAAACAATACGGTTATGCCGTAGATTGGATTTGACCTGGGCAAACAGCTGATGATCGGGGATATTGGGATTCTGCTCAATAATGGCAGCGGTTGAACGTGCAATCTGTGCCGATTCCCGTAAATAGCCGGAAAATACCCCGGCATATTGCTGAGTCACACGGCGCATCACTTCTTCCACATCCTGAATAGAATGCAGGTGGATCTGATAAACTCCAAAGCCGAAGATCAGCAGATAGATCAGGGCAATGGGTAAAACCGTCAGTAATATAATTTTAAAACGGATAGATGAACGCAATGATTTTTCCGACAGTGTAAATTAAACAGTGTATCCACAGCAGTATACAAAACCCCATTACATACGACAAATGTATGTTATTATAACCACTCAACTAATCCGCTCTGAATGAACACAGACTAATACAGACAAACCGCATGAAAACGCTTAACGATTATTCTCTGACCGAATTAAAACTTATCTATAATATTCTGCATGCCAATGTCCAGAATCATTTTGAACTTATGGACTCAGAACTCATGTCTGATTTACAGAAACATTTACAGACTATGGCCGCACAGGAAGGCATTGATGTCACTCATCATGCACAATGGAAAGCCTGGCTGGATGATCAGCCCCTGTTTCCTGTTGATGAAGCTCCAGGGGATATTGGCGCTTAAGGTTATTTATTATTAAGGCTCAAGGCTGTTATTGGCGCTCAAGTCTGACGTTACTTATTTTAGTAGCGAAATATGACCTTTGCATGATTTCCAGTTTCAGCAACTCCTGACTAATTGATAAATACACCAATTATGATAAAGACGGATCAATTGGAACCACCAAAATACAACATTAACATTACCAAAGCTCATAAATCACGAGAGTTTTGATGAAGTTTACAGAAGACTCAAGAGTCAAAATCCCTACTATCCTGCACCTTGTTCGGCTGGGCTATGAGTATCTGTCACTAAAAGATACCAACTGGGATCATGAAACCAATATCTTCCCTGATATTTTCAGGCAGTCGATTGCCAGACTTAATCCAGAGATAGATCAGGATGATATTACACGCTTGCTGGAAGATATAAAGCTAAGCCTGGATAACGAAGACCTTGGCAAAGCTTTTTATGAAAAGCTTACTGACCAGTCCGGTACCAGACTTATTGATTTCAATAACTTTAACAATAACAGCTTCCATGTGGTTACCGAGCTGACCTATCAACAGGATGATGAGGAGTTTCGCCCAGATATTATCCTGCTCATCAATGGCATGCCGCTGGTATTTATTGAAGTTAAAAAGCCTAATAACCGGGAAGGTGTCCTGGCAGAACGTGCCCGGATAAACACTCGATTTCAAAATCCCAAATTCCGCCGTTTTGTTAATATCACCCAGCTCATGCTGTTCTCCAATAACATGGAGTATGATGATGAGTCTCCACAACCCATAGAAGGCGCATTTTACGCAAGCCCTTCATATCATGAGCCGATATTCAACTACTTCCGTGAAGAAGAAACCTTTAATCTTACCGCGCTGTTACATCCTGAAAATGATGAAACAGAAAACACGGTACTTAAAGACAATAACCTGGAGGTTATCAAGAACAATCCGGAGTTTATTACCAATAAATCACCGGAAACACCCACCAACCGCCTCTGTACTTCCTTATTAAGTCGTGAACGATTAGCTTTTGTACTTCAATATGCACTGGCCTATGTGCATGAAACCGACGGCATTCAAAAGCATGTCATGCGTTATCCGCAATTGTTTGCCACCAAAGCCATTGAGAAAAGGCTGAATGAAGGCATCAGAAAAGGCATTATCTGGCATACCCAGGGCAGCGGAAAAACGGCCCTGGCTTATTACAATGTTAAATATTTAACCCATTACTTCCAGCAGCAGAATATCATTCCTAAATTCTATTTTATTGTAGACAGGCTGGATCTGCTGACCCAGGCACAAAGGGAATTTACCAGCCGGGGGCTGGTAGTACATATTATCAATTCCCGTGAGGCATTTTCTCAGGATATTAAGGCCACCAGGGTTCTGCACAATCATTCTGGCAAACCGGAAATTACTGTAGTAAATATCCAGAAGTTCAAAGATGATCCCGATGTAGTACAGACCAAAGACTATAATATCGATATTCAACGCATCTATTTTCTCGATGAGGTTCATCGCAGCTATAATCCAAAAGGCAGTTTTCTGGCCAATCTCAGCCAGTCCGATACCAGGGCAATTAAAATTGGTCTTACCGGCACACCACTACTGGGTAATGACTACAACTCGCGAGACCTGTTTGGCGATTATATTCATAAATATTATTACAACGCATCCATTGCAGATGGCTACACCCTGCGACTGATCCGTGAAGAAATTGCCACCAACTATATAATGCTATTACAGCAGGCACTGGAAGAAGTGGAAGTTAAAATGGGCGATGTGGATCGCAAGCTCATATACGCCCACCCCAGCTTTGTGGAGCCAATGCTTGAGTATATTGTAACGGATTTCGAAAAAAGCCGGGGAGCAATGAATGATGCAACCATCGGCGGCATGGTCATATGCGACAGCGCTGATCAGGCCAGACAACTGTATGAAATATTTGAAAACAAACATGCCGCAAACCAGCATATTAGTGATGCATCTAATACCTTCCATGCCCCACCCCAACTTATTGAAGATGCCCCCAGTTATACCAGTCAGATAAAACAGGCAAATAAAGTCACAAGCGCAGTACTTATCCTGCATGACACAGGCACAAAAGAACAACGCAAAGACTGGGTGGAAGATTTTAAAGCCGGAAAAATCGACTTACTGTTTGTCTATAACATGCTGCTTACTGGCTTTGATGCAAAACGCCTTAAAAAACTTTACCTTGGGCGCATTATCCGTAAACATAATCTGCTTCAGGCGCTTACGCGCGTCAACCGCCCCTATAAAAGCTTCCGCTATGGCTATGTAGTAGACTTTGCCGATATTCGTAAAGAATTTGATGCCACTAACCGGGCTTACTTCGATGAACTGCAATCTGAACTGGGTGATGAAATGGAGCATTACTCCAATTTATTCAAATCGCAGGAGGAGATTAAAGAAGAAATCGAACAGATAAAAGATGTACTGTTCCGCTTTGATACCGACAATGCAGAAATTTTCTCTCAGCAGATCAGCGAAATTCAGGATCGTGAAGTGGTACTCGCACTTAAAAAGGCACTGACCAATGCAAAAAGCCTGTATAACCTGATTCGCCTGCAGGGTGACTACGAACTACTTACCCATCTGGACTTCCAGAAACTGAACAAGCTCTATATTGAAACCAGTAATCATCTGGATTTGCTCAACCTTAAAGATAATATTGAACAGGGTATGGATACCGCCAATCTA
>JALVDE010000041.1 GCA_027009375.1 Gammaproteobacteria bacterium | reverse complement strand
TTATTGAAAAGTCAGCTGTGCAGAAAATACCTGCCGGACGGGTACTTTTTAAACGAGGTGATCGTGACAAGTGGACTGTTTACTTGCTGACAGGCAAAATTGAACTTAAAAGCACCGATGGCAAACGGCAGATTATTGAAGCCGGCAGCGATGCTGCCCGTTCCCCTATTGCTGATGAAATTCCCCGCCCTGCTTCTGCCAAGGCAAAAACTGATATCAGTATTCTGATCATTGACAAGGATCTGCTGGATATCCTGATGAACTGGAATGCGCCCTCCAGTATTGAAGTCAATGAACTTGATGACGATGAAGACTGGATGACCCGCTTTCTGCAGTCCAATGCCTTTTTACAATTACCCGCAGCCAATATTCAGGCCCTGATGATGCGCCTGCAGGAAACCCCCCTGGCCAGGGGAGAAACCATTATCCGGGAAAATGACGCCAATGATGACAAGTTTTATATTATCCAGCAGGGTCGCTGTGTGGTCAGCAAAACCAGTCCGACGTCAGGAGAACAGGTGCCTCTGGCTGAATTACGCCTTGGCGACGGCTTTGGCGAAGAAGCCTTAATCACCGGCGGCATTCGCGGCGCCAGTGTCACCATGAAAACAGACGGGGTGATTCTGTCACTGGATAAAAAGGATTTTATTGAGCTGCTGGTGGAACCACTGATCCACCGCATTAAACTTGAAGAAGTAAAAACGCTTAAAGAGGATCAATACCAGCTTATTGATGTCCGTAATGAAGATGAACATCAGGCCAATGGCCTGGATAACAGTATTAATATCCCTATTAACCTGATCCGTACCCAGCTGGATAAACTGTCACCTGAAAAACATTATATAGCCTATTCCGGACATGAAAGCCGCAGCAGTGCGGCAGCTTTTCTGTTTATTCAGCAGGGCTACAACTGTTCCATTATTGAGAACGGTATTGGCGAAGCTGATATTACCCGTCCTGCTGTCACTGAAGAAAAAAAACCTGAAGCACCCACACCTGCCGGTTCAGCTGAAACAGAAACACCCGTTGCTGCAAAAGAAGCCGTTAAGACAGCAGAAGTGGATAAGGCAGCTAAAAGTGCAGCAGAAAAGGCGAATGAAGAAGCACTAAAAGCAGAAAACATTACTTCACCGGAAATTGAAGCGGCCCGTAAAGTGGCCGAAGATCAGTCCAGACAGCTTTCTCAGGCTGAACAGGCCCGTAAGGAAGCCGAACTTATGGCCGCCGATCTGCGCAGTGAAGCTCAACTGGCTCTGCAAAAAGCGGAAGAAGAAGCCCGCCGTGCCCAACAGGCTGAACTGGCTCTGAAAGCCGCACAATTAAAAGCCGTGCAGCTGGAGTCCCAGACCCTGGAACAGGGACAGACATCGGCTGAACTGGAAAAAATCAAACAGCAGGTCGATGAAGAAACCCGTCTGAAAGCCGAAGCTGAAGCAGCCCGCCTGAAAGCCGAGGAAAATGCTGAAAAATTACGCCTGGAAGCTGAAACAGCCCGTAAGCAGGCAGAAGAAGAAGCCCAGCGGGCAGCTGCTGCCGAAACCGCCCGTAAGGAAGCCACTGAACAGGCCAAAAAGCTGCATAAGGAAGCCCTGGAAAAGAAATCCAGAGAAATTAATGAAGCTCTGGAAAAAGCCAAGGCCGAAGCTGAACGTGCTGAAAATGCCGAACAGGAAGCCAGGCGTCTGCGCGAAGAATCTGAACAGGCACATCAGAAAGCAGAAGAGGAAGCCCGCAGAGCAGAAGCCGCTGAGCAGGCTCGTATTGAAGCAGAAGAGGCCATTCGTCAGGCCAGTCAGGAACAGCTTAGTGAAAAAGAAGCCGCCCTGGAAGAAGCACGCAAACAGTCTCAGGAAGAAGCCCGACGGGCAGAAGCTGCCATTGAGGAAGCCCGGCGCCTGCGTGAAGAAGCAGAAAAGGCTCTGGAACAGTCCGAGTCACAGGCCAAACTGTCCTCCCAGGCAGAAGAAGAACTGATCCGGGCCAAAGAAGAAATTGAACGCCTGAGAAAAGATGCCGATGCCCGCCAACAGGCAGAAATACATGAAGCCCGTATAAAAGCCCAGGAAGAAAAAGAACGGGCTGAAAAAATTGATGCCGACCGCAAGGCCGCCCTGGATGAAGTTGAACGCCTGAAACAGGAAATGGAACAGGCCAAGGAGGAAATGGCCAGAGAACTGGAAAAACAGCAGCAGGAACAACTTAAGCTGCAGGAAAAACAGATAGGCCACCTGCAGACCAGCGAAGAAGAAATAGAACAACTGAAACAGGAAATGGAAGCCGCTCAGGCCGCCCTGGCTGAAGAATTCTCCCGCCTCAGTATGGAGCAGGAACTGGCACTGCAGGAAAAAATCAATAAAGCCCAGGAAGAAGCCGACCGACGTGAACAGGAACGTCAGAATGTAGAACAGGCTCGTCTGGAAGCTCAGCAGGAAATTCAGCGTCTGAGTGAACAGATGAAAGAAGAAAAGCGTGCCCGGGAAGAACAGGAACGCTTACGTTCTGCAGAACTGGCTGAGGCCCAGGAACGAATTGAAAGTGCCAATAAACGCGCCCAGGCAGCTGAACAGGCCCGCAGAGAATTTGAGGAAGAACTGGAGCAGGTTCGGGCCGAAACCGAACAGGCTCGTGCTGAAATGGAGCAGATGCGT
The DNA here is from genome assembly GCA_027009375.1 of Gammaproteobacteria bacterium. GTDB lineage: Bacteria > Pseudomonadota > Gammaproteobacteria > GRL18 > GRL18 > JANELJ01. Next base: position 2,794 of record JALVDE010000041.1, on the reverse strand, counting down.
GAGGATATGGCCCGGGAAGTTGAAACCGAGCGCCAGGAGCTTGAAGCCCAGCTTGCCAGACAGCGTCAGCAGATGGAAGAAGAAAAACTGTTACTGGCTGAAGAAGCCCAGAAGCTGGAACAGGAAGCACTTAATTACCAGCAGGAAATCCTGGCCTTTAAGGCAGAAGTCGAAACAGCCAAACAGCAGGCTCTGGCAGAAGCCGAACAACTTCGTCAGCAGAAAGAGCAGCTGGAACAGCAGGCTCATGAAGAAGCCCTGCAGCTTAAGGAACAACTGGAACAGACCCGCCTGGAAGCACAGAAAAAATCCGAACAGCTGAAACAGGAAAAGGAAGCCATGGAACAGCAGGTTCTCAAAGAAGCTGAAGAACTGAAGCAACAACTGGAAGCTGCCAAGCAGGAGGCTCAGAAAGAAGCCGAACGACTGAAACAGCAGAAAGAAGAAATGGAACAGCAGGCTTATCAGGAAGCCCAGGAACTCAAGGAACAGCTTGAGCGTATTGAGCAGGCCAAACAGGATGCCCAGAAAGAAGCACAACGCCTGAAACAGCAGAAAGAAGAAATGGAACAGCAGGCCCGGGCCGAAGCCCTGGAACTGAAAGAACAACTGGAACAGATTGAAATCAATAAAAAACTGCAGGAACAGTCCATTGCCCTGCAAAGAGATGAACTGGCACGATTGCAGCAGGAAGCCGAACAGGCCCGCAGCCAGCTGGAAGCCGAATCTCAACGCAGTCGTGAAATTGAACGCCAGAATGCCCTCTTAAGAGCCAAGGAAGAAGCACGCAAACAGGCTATTGAAGAAGCCAAACGCCGCCGTGAAGATATTATGGCCAAAGCTCAGAGTGCCGCAGCCGTTCCACCGGTACTGCATCCAGAAAATTCACAGCAGGTGGTTAACGGAGCACCTGCCGGCACCAGCCCCTCAGACAGTTCTATCCATGATGAACTGAAAGCGGCTTATGACTCCATCAAAAAAGAAACATAATGGTTAATGAACGGGTTCAGCACTGTTAAATGATGCACTTTTTATCGAAATTTACATTGCTGTTAACTGCCTGATGCCTGCTACAGAAGCTTATTTTATTCCGGCTCATGACATTGAAGTAACCACGGAAATAAAACGCAGCCGTTTTATTGCCCATATTGCTCACTGTCCGGATCCGCAACAGGCCATGGTCATTATTGAACAGGATAAACAACGTTACCCTGATGCCCGGCATCATTGCTGGGCCTATATTGCCTGCCCGCCTGATTCTGCCTCAGCGGTACGTTTTTCCGATGCCGGCGAACCCTCAGGTACTGCAGGCAAACCTATTTTAAATGTTCTGCAGCACAGTGGATACGGGGAAATAATCTGCGTGGTCAGCCGCTATTTCGGCGGTATCAAACTGGGTGCCGGCGGTCTGGTTCGAGCCTACAGCAATAGTACTCAGGCGGCCATTGAACAATTAGCCGTTAAGAAAGTAATACGGAGAACAGCGATCACCATCCGCTTCCCTTACTGCTATGAATCCGATATCCGACACTTTCTTGAAACCCATGATGTGCCGCTGACTAATGTAGACTATCAGGAGCAGGTTATTTTTACTCTGGAGCCGGAACAGGACAGCATGGCAGAAACCCGTCAGCTGCTGCAAAATATCTGTAAGGGTGAACTGAATATAGAAACCTTAACCGGATAGACCTTATACTTACTACTTACTTTTTATCTTACACAAATTTTATTGTGACATTATGTCTATTACTGATAATCAAAACTTACACCACACCCAAAACAGTCTGGATAATTTTTTTAAGCGCTTTATTAATACCGTTGAAGCCCGGACCGGCGAACTGCCGGTGACTGAATACGATGCACAGTGGCTGTCACCCTGCCAGCAGGGTAAGCCGTTTATGTCAGAACAGATGCAGCATTCCATTCACTGGCAGCCGTTTCTGCGCCCTGACAACCCGGACAAAAACGACCTGGCAGGCCTGGAAAAAGCACTGGAAATCCGGCTGCACCCGGATATCCGAGTCTTTTTCAGCCGTTACTGGTCTGATCACGTGGATGCCATTTTTCAGCAGGGCAATTTAAGCCTGATGTTTGTCTGGAATGAGAATGATATGCAGCGTTTAATTGAAAATCAGCTCGGTCATGCCCTCAACAAGATCCGTAATAAACAGGAACTCACTTTTTTTATTGCCTGTACCGATTCTGATTATATTATCAGTATGGCCAATGAGTCTGGACGGGTAGTACTGGAACGCCCCGGCTACGGGGTTGAAAAAGTACTGGCCATGAGCCTGACTGACTTTCTGGATGAGCTGGAACACGGTAAGCTGGAAGCGAAATAACAATGCTGAAACACTTTTTTGACAAACTGACCCATAAACCTGATCCGGTACGCATGTATTCTGCCGGTATCAGCGATGTGGGTCGACGCCGCAAGCTCAATGAAGATAATTTTCTGATTGATGAAAAGCTGGGACTTTTTATTGTCGCTGACGGCATGGGCGGGCATGATGCCGGGGAAGTAGCCAGTAAACTGGCTATTGAAACCATATTTAATCATATTAAAAAAATGCTTAATGAACAGCAGGAGTCCGGTCCAACCCGTTTTAGTTCCGTGCTTCAGGATGCCATAGAAGAAGCCAATAATCAGGCTCACTGCTATAATATTGCCAAAGGTCTGACAGAAGGCCGGGGTATGGGCACCACCGTCACCGGTTTCTGGATTGATGCCTATCATAAAAATTCTAAAAAACAATTACATGCGTTTAATGTAGGAGACAGCCGTACCTACCGA
>JALVDE010000040.1 GCA_027009375.1 Gammaproteobacteria bacterium | reverse complement strand
ATAAATTACGCCAGTTATTTAATGTTAAGTGTTAAGTGTTAAGTGTTAAGTGTTAAGTGTTAAGTGTTAAGTGTTAAGAGAGTATGTCTTTTAATTTACTGGAGTTCAATGACCGGGTTGAAGGGTTCTTTTGTGGAACCGGTTTTGTCTGTATCAGTAGTTTTTTGCTGCTGCTCTCTCAGGCTTTGAATGCGTTTTTGCATGATTCGGCGGGGATCGCCCTTGCCCAGAATAACCAGGTTAACCCGTCGATTGGCATTTCGCCCTTCCGGGGTATTATTATCGGCAATGGGTTTAAATTCACCATAGCCTATGGCCTGCATACGCTTAGGATCAACACCTTCCTCTTCAAACAGGTGTACTACACTGGCGGCACGGGCAGAGGACAGCTCCCAGTTGGAGGGGAAGTTAGCCGTTTTTATAGGGACATTGTCGGTAAAACCTTCTACCTGTACATCATTGGGGTATTCTTTTATCAGATCAGCAATACTGGCCAGAATATCTTCTGCATCTTCGGATAAAGTGGCAGTACCACTTTTAAACAGAATACTGGATTTAATATCAATTTCCAGCCAGAAATCATTTTTTTTGATTTTAATTAAATCATCATCAATTAAGGGCTGTACCGCTTCAGTGATTTTTTCAGAAAGAGCATCCAGGTTAGGATTATCCGGAGGTGTCAAATTATTGTCGTGTCCCGGTACAGGCAGTTCAATATAGTCAGGATCACTGGATGAAGCCTTTTTATTCTGTAAGGCATTATCAAATTCTATGGGAACCGGTGAAGTGGGACGGGACTTGAATACTTCATTAAGGGTATCGGACAAAACCCGGTATTTACCTTCATTAACGGAAGAAATAGCATACATAACCACAAAAAAAGCAAACAGCAGGGTAATAAAATCAGCATAGGACACCAGCCAGCGCTCAAGGTTTACGTGTTCTTCCTGCTTTTTTCTTCGTCTGGACATGATAATACGCTATAAAAGCTCTCCTGGTTCCTGTTCCCCTTTGGTTTTATCCAGATAGCCTTCCAGTTTTCTCTGGATATTACGGGGATTTTCCCCTTCAGCAATGGATACCAGGCCTTCTACAATCATCTCCCGATAACTGACTTCATTACTGACCAGAGTTTTAAGCTTGGTGGCAATAGGAATAAATAATAAATTGGCTGCACCCACACCGTAAATAGTGGCTACAAAGGCGACCGCAATACCACTGCCCAGTTTACTGGGATCAGATAGATTACCCATTACATGAATCAGCCCCATTACGGCTCCGATAATGCCTATAGTAGGAGAAAATCCACCCATGGCTTCATAGATTTTACTGGCCAGGGTATCAAAACTTTCCTTGGCATCAATTTCCAGCTCCATAATCGAGCGCATAACTTCCGGCTCACTGCCGTCTACCAGTAACTCCAGTCCTTTACGGGCAAACAGATCTTCTTCTTCCTCAGCAACAATTTCCAGACCCAGCAGACCTTCTTTACGGGCTATATTGCTCCAGTCCACGATACGGGCAATGGTTTCTTCAGTATGAAAACGGGGCGGGATAAACACCCAGGTAAAAATACGCAGACCGCGTAAAAAGACATTAACTGGAGACTGCAGCATCACAGCACCAAAAGTACCACCGAGAACAATCAGGGCGGCCGGACCATTAACCAGTGTGGAAAGATGTCCCCCGTCCAGAAACTGACCTAATATAATGGCTCCAACACCCAGGATCAGGCCGGTTATACTGAGGATGTCAATCATGGGTTTATTGTACCCGTGAAGTCATTAAGGTTGGAACATCCAGGATCAGGGCAATCTTGCCGTCACCGGTAATGGTTGCGCCTGCCAGACCATCCGTACCCTGTAATAAGGAACCCAGAGGTTTAATGACCACTTCTTCCTGACCAATCAGATGATTAACCACAAAGCCTACTTTCCTGGTGCCGACGTGTACCACGACCACATGCCCTTCTTCCGGCAGTTCATCGTATTCACAGCCATTAACCAGCCAACGGGTAAGATAAAACAGAGGCAGAGGTTTATCCCGAACCATAATGACCAGCTGACCATCTACCGTATTGGTTTTGGTCAGATCCAGGTGGAAAATTTCATTGACACTCACCAGAGGCAGTGCAAAAGCCTGATCTTTCAGTTTAACCATCAGGGTCGGCATAATGGCCAGGGTCAGCGGCACTTTAATTGCAATTCGGGTACCTTTACCCAGTTCAGAATCTATATCAATCCCGCCGTTTAACTGGGCTATACGGGTTTTAACCACGTCCATACCCACACCACGACCGGAAATATCAGAAATTTCATCCTTGGTGGAGAAACCCGGCATAAAGATTAATGCATAACATTCCTTATCATCCAGACGATTAGCAGCTTCTTCTTCCATAAGGCCTTTTTCAACGACTTTTCGACGTAACAGTTCAGCATCCATACCGGCCCCGTCATCTTCAATAGACAGCATAATATGATCACCTTCCTGTTCGGCTGCAAGGATCACCGTTCCCTGACGAGGCTTACCGGCCTTTTCACGAGCATCAGGCATTTCAATACCGTGGTCTACTGAGTTTCTGACCAGATGCACCAGTGGATCAGCCAGTGCTTCCACCAGGTTTTTATCCAGATCGGTATCTTCACCAATGAGTTCCAGCTTGACTTCTTTTTTCATGGAGCGGGACAGATCCCGAACAACCCGTGGGAAACGACCGAAAACCTTTTTAATCGGCTGCATGCGGGTTTTCATAACCGACATCTGCAAATCAGCAGTCACCACATCCAGACTGCCTACTGCCTTGGACATTTCTTCATTACCCAGAGACTGTTCAAGGGTCACCAGACGGTTACGCACCAGTACCAGTTCACCGACCATGTTCATAATATCATCCAGGCGTTTGGTATCTACCCGTACTGTTGCTTCGGCAGGAACCGGAGATGGACCAGCACTGTCTTTTTTCGGAGGTGCTTTTTTGGCGGCAGGTTTGGATGTCGGCTTTACGGCAGCCGGTTCCGGCGCTGCAGACACTGACTCAGGTTTTGATTCTGCTGCAGGTTCTGGTTTGGCAGCTGATTTAGAGACCTCTGCTACTTTATTATCAGAACTACTTTCAGTAGAAGATGCTTTTTTAGCTATACTGCTGTCAAATTTACCCGGACCATGCAGCTCGTCCAGTAATTTATCAAATTCTTCATCAGTAATTTCATCATCAGCCACTTTACTAGTACTGGATGCAGAAGCCGCAATATCTGAGGTATCCGTAGCGCTGACATTAGCATTGAATTTACCTTTACCATGTAACTGATCTAACAGCTCTTCAAATTCCTCTTCACTGATTTCATCATCTTTAGCAGCAGCGGGTGAGGAGCCATCAGCCTGTGGGGAGCCATCAGCTTGTGGAGAGCCTTCAGCCTGTAGAGAGCCTTCAGCCGGTAAAGAACCTTCAGCGGATGTTGAGCCTTCACCACCATCCATATTATCCAGTAACTGTTCAAATTCTTCATCGGTAATATCATCTTCAGCAGAATTTTCAACAGCAGGTTCTGATGCCGGCGCTTCTGGTTGTGCATCAACGCCGCCAATATCACCACTGAGGATACTATCCAGTGCTGCCAGTAAAGCCGGATCGGCATCTTCAGGTTCAGCTCCATTTCTTAGACTGTCAAACATTTCATTAAGCGAGTCCAGAACCGGCAACATAACATCCATAATGGCCGAATTAACCTGTAATTCACCATTTCTAAGCAGGTTAAAGACATCCTCTGCACGATGACATAATTCCACCAACGGTATCAGTGACAGGAATCCTGCACCACCCTTGATGGTATGAAAACTGCGAAATACAGAATTGAGAAGATCGGCATCATTGGGGCGCTGTTCAAGCTCTACCAGCTCTTCGTTCAGCGTCTCAATCATCTCCCCTGCTTCTATTAAAAAATCCTGCAGAATTTCATCATCGGCATCAAATGACATAAATTATTTCCTCAACTTTTTTTCAAAGCCTTTTTTAAAAGCCCAGACTGGACAGTAAATCATCAACTTCATCCTGGCCAGACAGGGTTTCCTTTTCATCGGCCACTCCAGGTACTACTGGTCCATCCAGGCTTTTCTTATCTTTCTTTTTAGTCTCCTGACCCGTGGCGGCTTCTACACCCAGATGTTTACTGGACAGCTTAATTAGATTAACCAGGCTGTTTTCAACATCTTCCACCAGATTGATCACTTTATAAATGATCTGCCCGGTAATATCCTGATAACTCTGAGCCAGAAGCACCTCATTGAGATTGGTCATTAGACTCTTACTATCATTATTGGCAGATTGAAGAAAATCTTTAAGAGTTTTACTTAATTGACGAAATTCTTCTACTTCCATTTTTCGCTGAGTAAAACGGTCCCAGTCTTCCAGTAATTCCGTGGTACCCCTGGTAATGTTTTCACACAATGGGATAGCACTTTCCACCTGGGTCATAGTGGTATCAGCTGCCTGCTGAGTCATATTGATAACGTAATGAAGTCTTTCCCTGGCATCGGGTATGTCACTTTCTGCCAGTTCATTAATTCGGGAATCGGAACGAAAGTCTTTGAAGGTATCATGAATTTCGCGGGTTAGTTTACCCAGTTCCTGAAACAGACTGGTTTCCTTCATGGTGGCTAATTCATCAAGAATATTTTTTACTTCTTCATCATTACCGGATTCAGCACTGGCAACAAGATCTTTAGCGCGTTTTATAAACGCCTCATCAATTACAACATCATCAACCATAAAAGATTCTATCCTTGTAACTCAGTATTATTAGAAAACATTAGTTTTCAGGGACATATGTTAAGAAAACCGCTTTTTGAAAATTGTTTCAGGGGTACTTTTTCAGGTACAGCTTCAGAAATGCTTTTTCTGCAACATTTTCAGAAATGCCATTCTAAACCCCTGATTTAAGGAACATGTTATTAAAAAATCATTGTATACAGCGACACACAATAATTTAATTAATCAATACGTTCAAAAATTTTATCAATTTTTTCTTTCAGGGTAGCAGCTGTAAAAGGTTTAACAATATAGCCGTTTACACCGGCCTGAGCGGCTTCAATTATCTGTTCTCTTTTCTGTTCTGCCGTGACCATTAACACGGGCATATTGGACAGTTTGTCATCCGCTCTGACATACTTTAATAACTCAATACCTGTCATACCCGGCATGTTCCAGTCTGTAACCAGAAAATCTATTCCACCCGCGTTCAGTATTGGAACGGCTGTATTACCGTCATCCGCTTCCACTGTATTGGTAAATCCAAGATCTCTCAGCAGATTTTTAATAATGCGTCGCATTGTTGAAAAATCATCTACAATCAGGATTTTCATGTCTTTGTTCAAGTCAACCTCCAGGTAATAACATAAAATAATTCAGGATTAATTTGAGCATAATTCTAACCTAAATTATTCTTTAATACTGATAGCCGTTCAATATTTGTGTTTTTTCTTACTATGACTTATCG
>JALVDE010000039.1 GCA_027009375.1 Gammaproteobacteria bacterium | reverse complement strand
AGGGTGATCGGGATCCTTACGGCTGCATATCTCACCTTCAGGCTTGTTATACACCAGTACCCTCTGGCGGGGCTTTTCCCAGGCAATAAACAGTTCCTTATCATCCAGAAAAATCGGATCGTCACCAGCTACCCGATCACCCAGCTGAGCCACCCGGTCACCGATTTTAATCCGGCCCTGGGCAATAAGACGCTCGGCTTCACGCCGGGAGGTATGGCCTGAACGGGCAATAACCTTCTGCAGCTTTTCACCTTCCGGTGCCGGAGTCGTTTTGGGCTGACTGACAGGCTGTTCAGTCTCGGTATCGTCAGTATCCAGGGATTCACTGAAGATTCGCTCAGAGGTCTGAGCTTTTGCTGGTTTACGTTGATTGCGCCCTTCTTTTGAAGAGGGTTTTGAAGAAGGTTTCGGGGAGGATCGGTAATAATTTGTCATGGTATTTTGTTACTCATCTGATTTGTTTTCCGGATCCGGCTCATTATCCTGGCTATGCCCGATACTCTGTTCCGCTTCGGCAATAATTTCCTGTTCCTGTTTATTAAGTGAATCAATCTGCTGATAGGTTTCCTTTAATGCAGCCAGTTCCACATCAATATCAATTCGTTCTTCTGTATCATTGTCTGCTGATTCATGATCCGCAGATTCATCTTCATCCGCTGTGAATAAATCCTGTTCTTCGCTCTGCTCTGCAGACTCATCTTCTGTCGGGACAGTCTCACTATTTTGCGGTTCCTGTATACCAAAATCCAGTTCTGCATTAATGACATCCAGATCCCGTATTTCCGACAGGCTGGGCAGTTCATCAAGCTTTTTAAGCCCAAAATAATCCAGAAACTGGCGGGTTGTCGCATACATAGCCGGTTTTCCCGGTACATCCCTATGGCCTATAATCCGGATCCATTCCCTCTCTACCAGGGTTCGAATGATCTGACTGCTGACACTGACACCGCGAATGTCTTCAATTTCTCCCCGGGTAATGGGCTGCCGATAGGCGACCAGTGCCAGCGTTTCCAGCAAGGCACGGGAATATTTCTGCGGCTTTTCTTCCCATAAACGGGCCACCCAGGGGGCAGCACTCTGAGCCACCTGAAAACGAAATCCGCTGCTGACTTCCACCAGTTCCACGCCCCGATTCTGATAATCCTGCATTAACTGCTCAATAGCCTGACGCAGCACCGCTTTTTCAATGACTTCATCTTCCGGAAAAAGACTTAATAGTTTATCAATAGAAACAGCCTTGCCTGCCGCATGGATAGCACCTTCAACAATATTTTTTACGCTGTCAGCGGTGTGAACACGGCTAATGGATTGTTTTTCAGCCTGTTCGGTTTCAGCCAGCTGCTGTAAGGATGCCTGTATTGATGGCTCATCTGCTGCCGGTACTGGCTCCTGTTCGGGCGTATTTTCCTGCTCAGGACTGTCTTCTTGCTCTAGACTGCTATTCTGCTCAGGATTGTCTTCTGGCTCAGGACTGTTTGCTGGCTCAGGACTGTTTGCTGGCTCAGGACTGTTTTCTATCTGAGGACTGTCGTGTTCTTCACTCATACTGGTTTTCTTAAACTGTTGTAGTTGTATTGGTTGTCGGTACGGTTAATGTGCTTCATCCCAGTTATCACCAATGCCGGCATCGGCAATCAGTGGGACTTTCAGGCTGGCAGCCTGACTCATAATGGTGGTGATTTTTTCCACTGACGATTCAAGTATGCCTTGCGGTACTTCAAACACCAGCTCATCATGCACCTGCATGGTCATTAAAATACCGTCAAAGGGCTGGCCCTCTACCGCTTCCTGGCCCAGCCAGCGATCCATGTCCAGCATGGCGCGTTTAATAATATCAGCGGCACTGCCCTGCATCGGCGCATTAATGGCAGTACGTTCTGCGTATTGTCGACGCTGACCATTGCGTGAATTGATTTCAGGAATATACAGGCGCCGTCCAAACACGGTTTCTACATAACCCTGTTCTCTGGCCAGTTCCCGCATGCGGTCCATATAGATTTTAACACCGGGATAACGCTCAAAATACAGGTTAATATAGTTCTGTGCTTCTGCCCGGCCAATATCCAGCTGCTTTGCCAGACCAAAAGCCGACATACCGTAAATCAGGCCGAAGTTAATGGCCTTGGCACTGCGCCGCTGCTCGGTACTGACCGCTTCCAGATCCACCCCGAATACTTCAGCAGCCGTTGCCCTGTGTACGTCCAGCCCCTGTTCAAAAGCACTGAGCAGTCCCGGATCTTCTGACAAATGAGCCATAATCCGCAGTTCAATCTGAGAATAATCTGCCGCCACAATTTTTTTACCTTCCGGGGCAATAAATGCCTGGCGGATTTTTCGTCCCTGAGGAGTGCGAATGGGAATATTCTGCAGATTGGGTTCCGTTGAGGATAAGCGGCCGGTTACCGCAACCGCCTGATTATAAGAAGTATGCACCCTGCCCGTTCTGGCATCAATCTGTAAAGGCAGTTTATCGGTATAAGTAGATTTAAGCTTGGCCAGAGAACGATGTTCCAGAATTAATTTCGGCATGGGATAATCCAGAGCCAGCTCCTGTAATACCGATTCTGCCGTTGAAGGCTGTCCTTTAGGAGTTTTAGACTTAACCGGCAGGGCCATTTTATTAAACAGAATTTCCTGGATCTGTTTAGGTGAGGACATATTAAACGGCTCACCGGCCATTTCAAACGCCTCAGTTTCAATTTCCTTGAGTTTCAGGGCAATTTCCTGACTTTGTCTGGCCAGCAGTTCAGCATCCACCAGTACGCCGTTTCGTTCAATACGGGATAACACCGACAACAGAGGCAGCTCTACCTCCTGGAATAGTTTTTTCAGTTCTTCCTGCTGTTCAAGTTTCGGCCAGAGTACCTGATGCAGACGCAGAGTAATGTCCGCATCTTCTGCGGCATAAGGAGCGGCCTGAGCCACAGGCACTTCATCAAAACGCAGCTGTTTAACTCCTTTACCGGCAATATCTTCGTATTTTATGGTCTGGTAAGACAGGTATTTAAGCGCCAGAGCATCCATATTATGGCGGGTGGCGGTACTGTCCAGCACATAAGATTCCAGCATGGTATCGTAGGCAATGCCCTGCAGATTAATGTCGTAATTGTGCAGCACATTCTTGTCATATTTCAGGTTCTGACCCACTTTAGCCTGCTGCGGATCTTCTAAAAGCGGTTTCAGATACTGTAAAACCTTATCTCTGTCGAGCTGTTCACTGACTTCCACATCTTTATGCGTCAGCGGCACATAAGCGGCCTTACCCACTTCGGTCGCAAAAGAAACGCCGACAATTTCTGCCTGCATATAATCCAGAGAAGTGGTTTCAGTATCAAAGGCAAACAGTTGTGCATCCTTTAACTGCCCCAGCCATTGTTTAAAAGTGTCCCAGTCCAGAATGGTGCTGTATTGACCTTTTTGATTTCCCTGTACAGGCGCATCCGGGTCCTCGTCAGCCGACAGCATATCCTGCTGGGTACCGGCAAATTCTTTTTCCAGGATCTGTGACAGCCAGGTTTTAAATTCCAGTTCACTGTAAAGCTGTTTTAATTTTTCTATATCCGGCTCGGACATGCACAGCTGATCCACTGTCAGTTCCAGTTCTACATCCAGTTTTATAGTCACCAGTTCATAGGACAGGCGTAACTGATCCAGATTAGCACGCAGGTTTTCCCCCACCTTGCCTTTAAACTCATCAGCATGGGCAATAATATTTTCTACACTGCCATATTCCTTGAGCCATTTAACGGCAGTTTTAGGCCCGACTTTTGGGATCCCCGGAATATTATCTGAGGTATCACCTATCAGCGCCAGGTAGTCAATGATCTGGGAGGGTTCCACACCAAATTTTTTGCGCACACCTTCAACATCCATTCGGTGGTTTTTCATGGTGTCTATTAGACAGACCCGTTCATTAACCAGTTGCGCCATATCCTTGTCGCCGGTAGAAATAATGACATCCAGATCCCGTTCTACTGCCTGTACCGACAGGGTGCCGATAACGTCATCGGCTTCTACCCCGTCAACAATAATCAGCGGAAACCCCATGGCTCTGATAACCTCATGCAGGGGTTCAATCTGGCAGCGCAGTTCATCGGGCATGGAAGGACGGTGTGCCTTGTATTCGGGAAACATATCATCACGAAAGGTTTTACCTTTGGCATCAAAGACCATGGCCATACGCCGGGTTTTATGATCATTGAGCAGCCGCTTCATCATATTGACTACACCGTATATGGCACCAGTGGGCAGACCTTTGGAATTATTCAAATCGGGCATGGCATGAAAAGCCCGGTACAGATAAGAGGAACCGTCAACCAGCACCAGCTCTTTATCGGTATTATTCTGCTCAGATGTTTTCCCAGATGTATTGGATGTTTCGGACATTATTTCCCTGAATTTTTAATTATAAAACCGGCTCTTACGAGCCATTGACCTAAAACAAGTTTGAAACGCTAAATTATACAGCTTTAGGGGCATATATGATATGCTTTGCACATCTGAATCATCAGGTACAGACCATGACTGCCGCCCATTTAACTTCTGCTATCACTCCTGATACTGACCCCGGTACGATACCTCACACATCCCCAGTTGATAGCGCTGAACTGCACAAATTAAAATACGGCATCGGCAATTTTGCCATCTGGTTTCTGATTATTATTGAACTGACTGAATTTGCCTTTTTCTTTATTGTTTTTCTTATCGGCAAGGCCCATTATCCGGATATTTTTTATCAGGGCCCCCCTCGGCTCAATACCATGGCCGCCATGTTTAATACTCTGATCCTGATCACCGGAAGCTTTGGCGTTGCCCGGGCCGTGGCGGCTATCAGCCGGGATGATCGCCGCTCAGCCAAACTGTTTTTATGGCTGACTTTTTTTATGGGCGCCGCTTATTGTGTTATTAAAATCTGGGAATATGAATGGAATGTTGCCTCGGGTTTTGACTCCTCCACCAATTATTTTTTTGGCATTTACTACTACCTTACCTTTAACCATTTTGTACATGTATTAATGGGAATGAGCGTTATTTTATGGGTAACCATTGGCCTGCATATGGGGCATTACAGTTCCCGACACCATGCCACACTGGAAAGTGCCGGGCTGTACTGGCATATGATTGACCTGGTCTGGCTGGTTATTTTTCCGCTGCTTTATGTTTTACGCTGAAATGTACTTTGTAAATATTTGTTTAAGAGTTTGAATTTATGACTTTTTTAAAAAAACTAAATCATCTGAATAAAAACCAGCGGATCAATTTTTTCTGGATAATCTTATTATTGCTCACCCTGCTGACCACTTTTATTGCTGAATCAGCAACCCCCAGTGATTTTATTGTACTGGTCGTCTGCCTGACCATTGCCATTAAAGGCCGTTTTGTTATGGATGAAATGATGGGATTACGGGAAGCTATCCCGGCTATCCGCTATACTATTTACTCATACTTTATTTTATTACCGGCATTTATTGCCCTGAGTATGATTTTTCCTGAATTTCTGGCC